>JBGPIG010000115.1:0-7948 GCA_041484745.1 Nitrospirota bacterium
AATTACCGAAACCCGGCAAACCGAGCGAAGCCAGGGCAAAGACGAGGCCCACACCTCCCAGGCGCGGCGCCGATGACCAGAACCCGCCCATGCTGTTGATATCGCGGGTATGGACGCGCTCCTGGATCATCCCTACGATGACGAACAACGCGCCGGTGCTGATGCCGTGCGCCACCATCTGCAGGACTGCTCCCGAGAGAGCTGTCTGGTTTCCGGAGAATATGCCGAGGAGCACGAAACCCATATGGCTCACACTGGTGTATGCGACAAGCCGTTTCAGGTCGGTTTGGCCGAAGGCGAGCACCGCGCCGTAGATGATGCCGATCACCGCAAGGACCATCATGGCCTCACTGATGTGTGCCGTGGAATCAGGGAAGAGCGGGAGCACGAAGCGCAGCAGTCCATAGGCCCCGGTCTTGAGCAGGAGTCCGGCCAAGACCACGCTTCCGGCGGTCGGCGCCTCGGTATGGGCATCAGGCAGCCAGGGATGGAACGGGACGACCGGAAGTTTCACGATAAAGGCGATGACGAAGCCGAGCATTATCCAGAATGCTGAACGGGAAGACATGACCGTGCCGAGAAGCAGAGTATAGTCGAAGGTGTAGTTACCCGTGTTTCTGCCGTGAATGAAGTAGAGACCGAGGATTGAAAGAAGCATAAACAGGCCGCCTGCCTGGGTAAAGATGAAAAACTTGAGCGAAGCGTAGACGCGGTTCTCATGACCCCAGATGTTGATCAGAAAGTACATGGGGATGAGCATCAGCTCCCAGAAGAAGTAGAACAGGAACAGGTCCAGGGCCATGAACACACCGAGTATTCCCGAAAGTATCCAGAGCAGGTTCATGTGGAAGAAACCGACGCGCTCGCGGATCTCGGACCAGGAACAGATGAGGGAAATAATTCCGAGAAAAAGGGTGAGTGCGATCAGCACCAGGCTCAGTCCGTCCACGGCAAGGTGAAGGCTGACTCCGAGCTGGGGGATCCACGGCTCGCGTATTTCGATCAGCCACGCACCGCGATCGAGGCGGCTGGCGAGTGCGGTGTCCGGCAAGGACGATATCAACAGGACCGCGTCAAGCGCGAGTGTAGCAAGCGATATCCAGCGGGCCCAGACGGCATTCCTGTTCCCGAGGAACCACGCGGCAAGTCCGCCGGCCAGCGGTATGATGATGAGCCAGAGGAGAATCATACCGTAGCCCCTCCCTTGATGGGAGGGGTTGGGGAGGGTGACGCAGGTTGTTGTTGGATATAATTTTGCCTGATCACTTCCAAGACCCCTTCTGTATTTTGAAAAATATCATGATTCCAAAATCTGAGTACTCTGAAACCCTGAGATTCTAACCATGCATCTCGTTCAGCATCTTTATCCGATTCAGCATGTTGTCCGCCGTCTACTTCAACGACTACACTTGATTCAAAACAAACAAAATCAACGATATACTTGCCGATTGGCTCCTGTCTTCTGAACTTAAGGCCGTCAATTTGTTTTGTCCGAAGATATCTCCAAAGGAGTCTTTCGGCATCTGTAGACCTTTTGCGAAGGTTTTTGGCTATATTGGTATTGTTAGGGGTCACTGTACCCTCCCCAACCCCTCCCACGAGGGGAGGGGCTACATGCTATTGAAGCATCAAAATAATCCCTAAAAAAAATACGGCTCCGAGAGCGATTCCCATCGCGTACCACCGGATGTGACCGGTCTGGGTTTTGCTCAGCGCCGTGCTCAGGATGCGGTTCAATGCTGCGATGCCGGTGTAGCCTGAATCGATAACATCATGTTGAACGAACCGGGTGAGCCGGAGAAAGGGTCGTATAATAAGTCGATCATACATCGCGTCGAAGTCCCATCCCGCGAGCCAGAATGCGCTCACTGATTTGAAAGCGCGAACACCGGCCATCTTTTCCGCATAATCAGGCCGCCGGAGAAAAAACAAATAGGCGATGAAGATGCCTGAAAGGGAAACGATCGATGCTATGACCTGGAGCAGGATCTCGTGGCCGTCAGTGATGTGTTCAAGGGGGTTCACTCCGAAAACCGTTTGTAAAAAATCCGAGAACAAGGGCGTGCCGCGAAGCGTTTCGGGCAGTTCCACGAACCCGCCGATGATCGAGAGTATGGCAAGGGTGACGAGCGGCGCGGTCATGCTGAGCCCCGGTTTGTGACTCGCGGTTGTTTTCGCCTCCCCAAAGAAGGTGATGAAGACCATTCTGAAGGTGTAGATCGAAGTAATGAAAGCGCCAAAGAGTCCGGCCGCCCATAGACTGATACTTCCTGACCCGGATGACCAGACTTTCCACAGGATCAGGTCCTTGCTGTAGAAGCCGGCGGTCACGAGCGGAAGGGCCGATAAAGACGCGGAACCGATCAGAAATGTCCAGAAGGTGGTTGGAAGTTTATCTTTAAGGCCTCCCATCTTAAACATGTCCTGCTCATGATGCTGCGCCAGGATCACCACACCGGCCCCGAGGAACAGGAGCGCCTTGAAGAACGCGTGGGTCATAAGATGGAAAATGGCTGCGGACCAGGCGCCGACGCCAAGGGCCAGGAACATGTACCCGAGCTGGCTGATGGTTGAGTAGGCAAGGACGCGCTTGATGTCTTTTTGGGCAAGGGCGCTGAATCCCGCGATCAGAAGCGTTGCCGCTCCGATGATGGCCACGGCAAATTGCACAACGGGAGCGAGTTCGAACAGAACATGCGTGCGAGCGATGAGATACACGCCGGCTGTGACCATGGTCGCGGCATGGATCAGGGCGCTGACCGGCGTGGGGCCGGCCATGGCGTCGGGCAACCACACCTGAAGAGGAAGCTGGGCTGATTTTCCGAGAGCGCCGCAGAGCAACAGGGCGGCGGCGATGACGGCGGTTTCAGCACCAACCGGCCATTGCTTTGAAGCAGCGTGCATCAGGTCCTGGATGTTGAGCGTACCAAGGTCCGTGAAGAGGAGAAATATGCCCAAGGCCATGGCTGTGTCGCCAATGCGTGTCACGATGAAGGCCTTGCGCGCGGCGCGGCCGTTTGCGGGATCAGCATACCAGAACCCGATCAGGAGATAGCTGCACAGCCCGACGCCTTCCCATCCGAGGTACAGGAGCAGAAGGTTGTCGGCGAGCACGAGGACCAGCATGGAGCCGACAAAGAGGTCCATATACGCGAAGAACCGGCTGTAGCCATCGTCGTCGATCATATATTCTGTCGAGTAAAGATGGATCAAAAATCCTACAACCGTGATGATCAGTACCATGACCAGTGAGAGTGCGTCGAGTGAGAAGGAGATCGTTTGGGTATAGCCCTCGAATTGCAGCCATGTCCAGAATGCCTGGGTGAAGGCATGGCCCTCGGGAGGATTCATGGTGAACTCAATTGCAGTCATAACAGCAATAAGTGCGGACATGCCCACGGAGCCTGCGCCTACGAAGGCAATGGTCCTCTTCGAGAGACGACGCCCTGTCAACGCCAGGAGGAGAAATCCGGCAAAGGGGAAAACCGGTATGAGGAAGAGAAAATCGTTCATAGTTCAGAGTACAGTTTGTACGCAACTAACCTTTCATTTTTGAGAGAACATCGGTGTCCAGTGACTTAAAGCTATGATAAAGCTGAAGCACGAGAGCAAGGCCGACAGACACTTCGGCCGCCGCCATGGTAAGGATGAATATGAACATGACTTGGCCGTCAACCTGTCCCCAGCGTGCGCCTGCCACAACAAAGGCAAGACCGACTGCATTCAGCATGATCTCGACGGACATGAGCATGAACACGATGTTCCTGCGCGCCAGTACTCCGATGAGTCCGAGTACGAACAAGACAGCGGCGAGGATGAGACCGTGCTCCATGGGGATGCTTTGGATCATTTGGCACTCCTTACGAAATGTTGAAGGATGAGAGACGACCGTTCGCTTCGTTCACCCGGACGAATGACGCAAAGGATCCTGTTTTAACGTCCATCTTTCCTCGTCTATCGTCTGTTCGTGTTCTTTGGCATTCAGTGTTTATGCGGCCTGCCGAGATGGTACGCACCAACCAGTCCGGCAAGAAGCAGCATGGACGCCAACTCTACACCCAGCACGTACGGGCCAAGCAATGCGATCCCGACCTGCTTAGGCGTTATCTCAGCGATTGCGGAGATCCTTGCGCGGTCCACGGTGAACAAATAGAACAATTCCGCGGCAAGGACCAGACACAGGACCGCCGGCCCCCTCCATATCCCGGGAGTGAGAAGTCGCGCTTCCTCTCGGGCATGCGCTCCACCCAGATTCAGCATCATGATCACAAAAATGAAGAGCACCATGATGGCGCCGGCGTAGATGATGACCTCGAGGGCGGCAACAAAGGGAGCGCCGAGGGCGAAAAAGATCGTCGCCACCGCCAGAAGCGAAACGATTAGGTACAGGAGCGCATGCACTGCGTTCGTCCTGGTGACGACCAGGAGTGTCGCGATGACGGCAATAAAAGCAGATATGTAAAATAGTAGACTCATAATAATTGCGTAGACCCTTGACCTGGAAGAAGCACGATGCAAATCTTTGAAGAGGCACGATAAATTCCAGTTTCTGATATTGAATCCGCCGTTAGCCGGTTTTCATCAGCATCATTCGTGTCCATTATGGCAGTAGACTTTTTATGTCCACGGGTTTATCTTCATTCTCCGCTTCGCCTTTGTCTTTTCCTTTGATCGCGAGCCCCGCGACCCGATAGAAATTATAATCAGGGTACTTGCCCGGCCCGCTGATGAGGAGGTCTTCTTTTTCGTAGACCAAGTTCTGCCGCACATATTCTCCCATCTCGAAATCCGGCGTGAGCTGGATCGCGTAGGTCGGGCATGCTTCTTCGCAATATCCGCAGAAAATGCAGCGCGAGAAGTTGATCCTGAAGAACTCCGGATATCGCCTGCCGTGCTCATCCTCGGCGGCTTGGAGCGCGATGCAGGCGACAGGACACGCGACTGCGCAGAGATTGCACGCCACGCAGCGTTCCTGACCATCGGGATCGCGGGAGAGAATGATGCGTCCACGCCATCGGGGAGGGATATAGGGCCTCTCCTCGGGGTATAGGATCGTCGCCCGTTTCCGGAACATAGTCATGAAGACCATAGAGATTGTTTTTAATAAACTAAACATAAATCTTTTGACACTGAAAAGGCGGATGCAAGCTATGATTTACACGGATAAAGATCTATTCAACCGCCCTTATCATAGTCTTCTCAGTGTACATCCGTGTCTAAGGTTTTATTAACAAAACAGCTGCCCCTGTAATGACCAAATTTACCAGCGACAGCGGCAGCATCACTTTCCACCCGAACGACATGAGCTGATCATACCGCGGCCGGGGGAGCGATGCCCGGAGCAGAATGAAAAAGCAGATAAACAGGAATGTCTTGATCAGGAACCAGATCAACGGCGGCAGGGGCAGGACCGGCCCCATCCACCCGCCGAAGAACAGCGTTACGGTGAGCGCGGAGATCAGAGTGATCGCGAGATACTCTCCCACAAAGAACATGCCGAACTTCATTCCCGAGTACTCCGCATGGAAGCCCGCCACCAGCTCGCTCTCGGCTTCCGGAAGATCAAAGGGCAAACGATGGGTCTCCGCGATGCCGGCGATGAAAAAGACCACGAACCCGATGAACTGCGGCACGATGAACCAACCGCCGCGCTGAGCTTCCACGATTTCTCGCAGATTGAACGAACCGGCGAGCATGACCACGCCCATGAGCGAGAGGCCCATGAAAACCTCGTAACTGAGCATCTGCGCCACCGACCGGAGACCGCCGAGGAGGGAGTACTTGCTGTTCGACGCCCAGCCTGCCAGAGCGACACTATACACGCCCATGGACGACATCGCGAGAAAGAAGAGCAGACCGATGTTCAGGTCCACGACCTCGATCCCGGGCGCAAAGGGGATGACGGTGAAAGACATGAGCACGACAACCATGATCACGGCCGGCGCGAGGATGAACACGGCTTTGTCCGCAAAGGGCGGTATCCAGTCTTCTTTTGCGAATATTTTTATCGAGTCCGCGAGGACCTGCAACAGGCCGAACGGTCCCACGCGGTTCGGGCCGTACCGGTCCTGCCAAAGAGCTAACAGCCGCCGTTCCAGCCAGATCAGCATGCTCCCGACGGTCAGTACTATGAAGAGGATCCCGAAAAGGGTCATGCTATGGAGAACGATGTCTGTCATGACGGATCACGGTTTGTTGAATTTATTCTCTTGATCTGTTCCGCGATCCCCGGGGCATAACCGCTTAATTCTTCGGAGCTGAAGATATGGGGTCGTGGTCCGGTCAGCCATTCGCCATTGCTCAGCTGAGACGCGGCGGGAATTTCTTTATAATAGCGCACCGGCCCTTCTCTGTTCGGCTCGATCAGTCTTTGCCCGGGATCGCCACCCTTGAGCGGGCCATTGACCTCTTGCTGGAACTTGTTCAGCGCCTGAACGGAATTCCAACCGGGTGACCAGTATCGTGCTATGAGTGGTGCAGGCGGCTGACCCTGGTATCCCTCCATGGAGAAAGCGAGGGGAGAATCAGGGTCATCCGGCGGTTTCGGTTCATGCAAACTGACGTTTGCGAGCATGGCAGTGCGTCCGCTGTAACGGTGTGCCTGACGCGGGATCTTTTGCCCTTGTATTCTATCATCAGCAGCCGGCGCAGTATCAACCGCAGGACGGAATACAGGCATCGCCGAGGCCATGTCGCTCGCAATGTCATCGAATGTTTGCCATCGTTTATTCGCTGTCCCGGTTGCCGTCATTATATCACGAATCCATTTCCAGCTTTCCTGAATATCACCCTGCGGCACAAAGACCTGATAAAACCGCTGCGCCCTGCCTTCATTGTTCACGAGCGTGCCGGTGGATTCGGCAAAGGTGCCGGAAGGAAGAAGTGTCCCAGCCTTTGACGATGTCGGATTGAGCAGATGATCGAGGACGATAATCTGCTCGGCTTTTCCCAGGAACACATCAACGGACCCTTGATCCGCCCTGCGGTAAAGGTCATTTTCAAGGATGATGACCGTGTCAGGACCCTCACCCCGGCCCTCTCCCCTGAGGGTAGAGGGTGTCATGCTCTTACCGCCCATCAGCCCGGCACCGAGACTATTGCATTCCGGAACGGTGTAGCAGAGTTCCGCCGGTTTTCCGGTCTCGCAGAGCGCGAATGCGACGTTTGCAGCGGCCTGGATGAGGGATCCGCTGCCGAGGCTTGTGCCGGAAATGATGAGCGGTCTCCTGGCGCTCTTGAGGACCAGCGCGATCTCTTTGGCGAGTGAAAGGTCCTCGTGAGAAAGTCCGGGAACCGCGGGAGCATGGGGACCCACTTCATGTGCTATGGCGAAGCCGAGCCTGGCGATATCATCAGGGGCCGCATGAAAAGTTCCCGCCGCAACAGCATCGAGCTTGGTGCTCGTGACAGTCGCGAGATAGAGCGGCCCGGTCTCTTCCTGAACGGCATTGCGAACAGCATTGTCGTCCCACTCCGGAATATGCATCGCGGCCGCTTTTTCTTTGGGTTTGTTTCTCGCCGCCTGACGAAGCGCCAGGTCGAGCAGGGGCGCTGTGTTCGTGACGTCTTCGCCGAGCACCAGTACGGCATCCGCCATATGGACGTCACGCAGGGATGGAGTGCGGGCAGTGCCCGTGGTGAGTATCTCAATGATCAGGGATACAAGCCGGTGGTCCGGTTCCGACATGCCTGAATAGAAGTTGTCCGGTCCTACGAGGGTACGAAGTGCAAAGTTTGATTCCAATGACGCACGGGGAGATCCGATGCCGATGATACCCTTGCTTTGAGACAGGGTTTTCGCTATTCGGTTAAGGACTGTTTCTTTGGTTGCTGCAAATCCCCCCTCGCCCCCCTTTGTTAAAGGGGGGATATCTGTGTTTCCCCCTTTGGAAAAAGGGGATTGAGCGGGATTATTCATGTCCTTTATCAGCGGCTTCCTGATTCTTCT
>JBGPIG010000116.1:0-7894 GCA_041484745.1 Nitrospirota bacterium
ATCGGGATGGTCCGATCGTTGATCGTAACGGAGTTTTTCCGTATCGTGATAGGGGTGTTTACATCGACGAAAGGGGCAAGGCCAAGCACCGGGAAATAGTTCCCCTGATATTCGCGCAAAAGCCTCGTTCTTCTATATACGCCGTCGTTGTCAGGTTTAAACTCAACCACCGTCATGCCTTTTGAAGCCTCGGGAAGGTTGGCGATAGGCAGTGAATAATCATTATACTCGGCGCCCGGCTTGATATGCAGCGACCCCGTAACGTTTTTGAGCGCGAACCTTCCAACAAAATCTGCGGGCATGGGTCTGTTCAGTTCTTCATTGTTTTTCGCTTCTTTGTCCGGTTCGTCCCGTTTGATCATCATGCTATGATAAACATTGCCGGCCGTCCTGGTCGCATCAATGAGGACCCTGTCGTTCACCTCATTGATCCGGTCTCGCTCGAGGAACACGATATCAAAAAGGACGGCCCGTGCGCCCCCTATAGAGAGAAAATCAAGCAGGTCAGCCCAGATAGCCCGGGGCCAAGGCCATCTGCCCACGATATCCGCCATTGACTTGAGCGAAGCCTCATCCACGAGAATTAATTTGATGTTACTGTCGGAGACTTTATCTGTGCGGAACAACTTTGCCTGGATGTCGTAGAGAAAGAACTCGGGCTTGTCGAACAGGCCGAACGTGTAACAGGAGATCGAGATGACGAATATCAGGAGTGCTATGAGGAGTGAGATGACGGTCTTTTTGGTCATAGTATGCTACCGTGCGGATCGGACAAATTCTACGTGAAACTTCCCGCTCTGTAAAGCGAATAATCTCGGCCGGCTACTCGTTTTCAGGTCTTACCATGACGGACTTCCGCTCAGCGAGCGTTACGAGCCCGGGTTTGGCGCCTTTCGGTTTTCTTACCAACCCCGCGCGGGTGTATGTTACCGACACCTTGCCTGAGGACCTCCCCTTGCTGTAAAACGCCGCGAGCGCGGCAGCCTTCAATTGCACCTCGGGAGGGATGTCCTCGTTCCTAGGGTTCCTGACCAGGACATGAGAGCCCGGCAGCCCCTCGGCATGGAACCAGAGGTCGTCGGAGCGGGCGATCTTCATTGTAATATAATCGTTGCCCGCCGCGCTCTTGCCTACGAGGATCTCCCATCCCTGGAATACGATCTTCCGGTACACGGGAGATGCGCCTTCGGTGAGGGCCTTCCCTTGTTTCTCCCTCCCGCCCGTAAGATACCCTTTGTCTACAAGTTCGGCGCGGATGTCGATAAAGTCGTTCTGATCTTCGGCCTGATCGAGTTTGGCCCGCATGGATTTTAAATAGAACACCCCATCATTTGCCTGTTGCAACCGGTCGACGATAATATCCCTTCCCGCCTTTGCTTTTTTATACTTTTTAAAATACCATTCCGCATTTTGACCGGGGGAACGCTTGGGATCAAGGCGAACAGAAACTGTTTTGCCGTCATACCCGCGGAGTTCGGCATGCTCCATTCCTTTCTTCAAGGTATTCAGGTTGGCAAGGACCAAATCTCCCAGTTGCCGGTATTCCTCCCCCTGCTCCGCCGAACGCAGATCGTTGGACAGGGCGCTGATCAGGCGAACGGTTTTCGAGAGCGATTTTTTTAAGCGAGAAAGGATTTCGGCGCGGATCGATAGGGTCTGCTCCTGTTCGATAAGACGCTCATAATACCGTTCAGCCGTCTGATTGGGTGAAACAGCGCCGGTCCCGGTCGCGACCAGCAAGGCCTCGTCCGATGAACGTGTCGGTTTTTTCTCGGGGAGAACATACTGCATCCCCGGCAACAGTGGACGAACAACATGCTCTCCCGGCGAAACCGGATAATAAACGGAGAGTACTTTGGAAGATGAATCAATAAAAATGAGATTGACCGCGGGACCGAAGAGTTCAAACACCAGACGATATTCCTTTTCCGACCTGGTAAAACGGAACTCCACGACCCGGTCCTGGTTCAAGAGGGCGATATTCATGATCCTTGCTCCGGACACATGGCTTCTGATAAAGAGAATGAAACCGTGCGCAGGGTCGTCAATCAGCGGTTTCGCAGTCACCAGATGCAGTCGTGGCATGGCCCGGTCCGGCGAAAACAGCAGGATGAACTTCTTCCTCCCACGGTTGAGGTTCATGTACAACCCTCCACCGGTCCCCTGGTATACCCGTTCTACCAGCGCGCCGGTGATGAGGGCGGAAAGCTCTTCTACGATCTGTGAGAGGAGTTGAACGTTCATAGGTCATCTGTCGGCGGAGGATAAGGAGTCACGAGTGAGCGGAATAAACCGCCCTACTCAAACCCTCAGTCGTTACTCTACGGCACCTGAAGGACCTTGTGTATCTGGGGAATGACACGGACATATTCAATGAGTGAGAGCGCCGTATTTTGAAATTCTACGAGCATCGCTGGGTCAGGAGCGCATTGACCGCCTGCCGGCTGAAGTATGAGCGGGACCGACCTGTCGAACCCGGCGATAAGCCGCCCTGCGGTGATAATATCTGCGCGCTTCGTATCCCGGGTTACAACAGCCTTTACAAACAGCGTTTTCCGGTCTACCGCGGAAAGGAACTGCTTATGCTCGTCCCAGAACGGACGCAGGCCCGTCGCCGACGGCAGTTTGAAGTCCATGCTCACGACGTCTACCAGGTCCCGAAGGTCCCGCATGGCGCCGGCATGAATGCCGTTGGTCTCAAGATATATCCGGAAAGCGCCTCGCACCGTCGGGAGCCACTCGGCGAGGAACTCATGATGCAGCAGAGGCTCTCCTCCCGTGAGGCTGAGTGTGGGACGAGACGGTCCCGGAACGATAAGGCGATTGCAAAACACCGTAAGATCAGCGGCAGCAACAGGATTGGGGACCTGTTCATGCTCAACAAAGTCTGGCGATGGTTGGACCTTGCAGAGCTTCCAACTCAGCTCATCCGGCGAAACCTGAACGACGGCGGGCGTATCGCAGAAACGGCACCGGATATCGCAGCCGATAAAACGCACGAAGATATGGCGCTCACCGACATAGGGCCCCTCTCCTTGAATGGATGAAAAAATTTCATGAATGGCAGCGCTTTTCATTCAGTCAATAATACAGAAGGTTGGCTTGAATTACAAGGGATCCAGCTATGAAAAAAAACATTAATGGCTACCCGAGACGGCAGCGCAGCTACTACGACGGCGATACCTTATCCGTCATTCTCGATATAATAAAAAAGTATGATACGACAAAATACTCTTTGAGGCCGTTATCTCTTGACAAACAGACCTGAATAAGGTAATTATAAACTAAAGTAGGAGGAAAGATGAGTCATAGGATTACCTTTATTTTACTAGCAGTTATGGCTGTATTTCTTCCATTCCACGCCGTATATGCTGAATCCCTCGAACCGCTGACCCCGATCAGTGTCCCCTCTCAACTAAAGCCTCCGCCAGAAGATGTTTCCCAACTCGATGAGGTCATTGATGAGTCTGTCGATGAAAGATCATATCACATTCCCTTAATGATGAACGACAGTGTTGAGCGCGAGTTGGAGTACTTGCAGACGCGCGGGAGAGATGTGTTCCAGATCGCCCTCGAACGTTCCACCCGGTACCTCCCTATGATGAAGGAGATTTTTAGAGAGAAGAACCTTCCTGAGGACCTCGTCTATGTGGCCATGATAGAAAGCGGATTCAATCCGTACGCAGTATCATGGTGCAAGGCCGTAGGCGCCTGGCAGTTCATGCCCGCCACAGGCAAACTCTATGGCCTTAAGATCGACTGGTGGATCGACGAACGCAAAGACCCCGTCAAATCGACGATTGCGGCGGCTGAACATCTGAAGGACCTTCGCGACCACTTCGGATCCTGGCCGTTGGCCCTGGCATCTTACAATGCTGGCGCCGGCAAAGTGCAGCGCGCCGTACTCAGAACGCGCTCCGAGGATTTTTGGGACCTGAAGGCTTCCCGATACATCAAGAGGGAGACTAAAAACTACATACCGAAGTATATGGCGGCGACCATCATTGCCAAAAACCCGGAGGCTTACGGATTCAGCGTAACGCCTGCCGAACCATTCAAGTTTGATGAAGTGGTGATCGAGGAGAGCACGGACCTCCGCTTGATCGCCCGTTGCGCAGGCTGCTCGTATCAGGATATCAAACAGCTTAACCCTGAGCTCCGTCGGTGGGTTACACCGCCGCGCTTCAGCAGTTACACCCTGAGGCTTCCTGTCGGCACCAAGGAGGCTTTCCTTGAGAACTACGCCACCATCCCACCTGAACAGAAGATCAAGTGGGAGCGGCATGAGGTCAGAAAGGGAGAGACCCTTTCCACCATCGCCAAACAATACAAGACCACTCCGGAGGCGGTCCGTGACATCAACGGGTTAAAGAAAAATCGCATTGCTCCCGGAAAGCACCTGCTCATTCCCGTCAATATCAATGATAATAATAACGACATGAGTTACCTGACGCCGGGTCAGGGCGGCAAACAGCAACAGATCCTTTACAGGGTGCGGCGCGGTGAAACGCTCCTGAAGATAGCCAAAAAGCACGATGTGACTGTTGCTGACATCCGGCAGTGGAATACAGGAATCGGCAAGTCGGTGCGCGCGGGACAGAAAATCAAGCTGGTCGTGGATACCGATCAAATCTAATTCAGAATATAAACCTGTGGAGATAACGTAAAAAGGGTTTGGGAATTTTTCCCTAACCCTTTTATTTTTCACAATCACTTAACCAGGACAAGCCGGAACAAGATCCACCACGAAGTCACACCCTGCACTCGCGTTACCACTCGTAATCGCTGGGTGCAGGCGAAGACACGAAGTAATACATTAATGCTTTTGGGGTGTTCTTAACTTAGTATTTTAAAGACCTTCTTCGTGTCTTGGTGTCTTTGTGGCAAAAAATATTCAGCCCATTTTGAGAAAAATTTGATTTGTAACTGACGAATATGGTTACGACTTTTATTAAGAAGATCCCGGCGCCTTGGTCCGGACAACCGCATGCAGCATCTCGCCCAGGTCACTAATGCGAAAGGGCTTCGTTATAGCGCCGCTAAAACCGTATCTATTGTAATCAGCCAGGACAGGGTCGTTTGAATAGCCGCTCGACACGATCGCCGTAACTTCCGGATCGATCACCAGCAGTTTCTCCAGGGCCTCTCTTCCCCCCATGCCTCCCGGCACGGTCAGATCCATGATCACCGCATCAAACGGGGTCCCCGTTTCGCGGGCCTTTTGATACAGCTCTATCGCCTGAGCTCCGTCTGCGGCAAATTCAACAGAATAACCAAGCCGCTTGAGAACGTCTCCCGTGGTCTGCCTCACGTCTTCCTCGTCGTCCATGATCAGGACCCTTCCGGTGCCGGAGAGCAGCCGAGCTTCATCGGTCATTTTGGGCGCCTTTAAGACCTTTGCCGCCGGGAGGAAAATAACGAAGACCGTGCCCTTGCCCAATTGGGATTTTGCCAAAATGTGACCGCCGTGCTTCCTTATTATGGAATAGGATGTAGCGAGTCCCAGTCCGCTCCCCTTTTGCTTCGTCGTAAAATACGGATCGAAGATCTTGGAGAGATGCTCGTTCGATATGCCTACTCCATGGTCTTGAACGCTGATCATCACATAATCGCCCGGCTTGAGCGGAGATTCTGAGGACCCGCTGATGGTCTTATTCTCGCAGCGTATCGTGATGGTGCCCCCCGTCGGCATGGCGTGGTCTGCGTTAATGACGAGATTGTGGACGACCTGGCTGATCTGTCCTTCATCGACGTCAGCGTACCAGAGGTCCGGGGGGATGAAAAACTCGCACTTTACACGGGCGCCCCACAGGGCAAGGCCAGCCGCCTCTCGTATCGATTCGCTGATTGACGTTATCTTCTTGACCGGCGTACCACCCTTGGAGAAGGTGAGCAGTTGGCGGGTCAGGTCCTGCGCCCTGCGAGAGGCCTTTTCCGCTCCTTCCAGCTGTTGATACGGCCTTTCTTCAGGTTTCAAGTCCAGCATGGCAAGGGAGATCTTCCCCATGATGGATGTAAGAAGGTTATTGAAATCATGCGCGATCCCGCCTGCGAGAATTCCGAGCGATTCGAGCTTCTGTGCCTTCAGGAGTTCCTGCTCCATTCTCTCCCGGTCAACGATCTCCCTGCGAAGCATCTCGTTCGCGCGGGTAAGCTCTTCAGTTCGTTCATCCACCAGCTTCTTGAGGTCCTCATGGTGCCGCTTCAAAATAGCCTCAGCTTGTTTGCGCTCGGTGATGTCCCGGATGATCCCTATCATCGCAATGGGATCTCCCTGTTCATTCTTCACCAATGAAGTGGAGAGCCAGATGGGGAACGTTCTCCAGTCCTTATGGACCACCATCAGTTCGCCGATCCAGCGACCGCACTCCCTTATCTTCGGAATGATGACCTGCGCGGCAAATTCCTTGTCCGCGTTCATCTCATTGACATGCCTTCCACGCAGTTCCTCCGGCGTGAACCCGTAAATCTCCCTGACCGCCTTGTTGGAATATACGATTTTACCTTCCAGATCGGTGATCTGGATACCGTCCATGGCCTCCTCGATGGCCTCGGAGAACATCTTCAGCTGCTCTCCGGCCTTCTTGCGTTCGGTAATGTCTCGGACCACTTCGATACCCGCGATGATCCTCCCGGAAGAATCCATCAGCGGAGAAGCCTTGACTTCGAGGGTGTGGGTGGACCCGTTCAGGACCATGGTCTTTTCCAGTGAGTGTATTCCGCCGTCCTGAAAAGACAGCGCAACCGGACAGCCGGGACAGATGGAAGCTCCATGGCCGTACACTTCATAACAAAGCTGACCCGCCTTGTCACCTCCAATGATCTCTTTATGGACCTGATTCTGGTACAAGACCTTGAAGTCGGTGTTCTGAATGCTGATGCCGTCGCCGATGGCCGCAATGATCGACTCCGATCTGGCTTTTTCATTCTCTATTTTTTCAATGGCCTTCTGCAATTCCTCTTCGGCGTGTTTGCGTTTTGTAATGTCTCTCGCAATCCCCTGCGTTCCTGCAAATTCCCCCTGTTCGTTCCTGAGAACTCGAACATTATGCATGACATTGATCGTTTTGCCGCTTGCCGTAATATACCGGTTTTCAATATTGAGGGTGTCCGTATGCAGTATCGACAGTTCCTTGCCGGTTGTGAATGATTTTTCTCTGTCTTCAGGATGCAGCATGTCCGCAAAAGACGTGCCGATCACTTCTTCCGGCGAGCGCTCAAGGAGCCGATAGGCGGCATTGTTCATGAATGTCAGTCTTCCCTCCTTATCGGTGATGTAGATAATATCATTGGAAAGTTCAACGATATTTTCATACCGCTCCTCGGCTGCCTTGTGCTTTGCCATGACCCCGGGTATCACGATGCCGAACAGGATAAACCCCAACAGCATCAAGCAACGGAGATAGAGCTCATGCGCGGACAGGCCGAACAGGAGAGAGCTCAGAAACGATCGTTGCGAAAACACGAACGAGTCGATGGCCGCATCTGCCGTCCAGAATATACTTCCGGCAAGAACAGAGAACAAAAGTGTCTTATTATACTCTTTCATATTCATAGGGCGCTGTACCAGAGACGTTATTAAGATAATTCATGCAACCGGCGATCAGGATGCGGAGAACCATTTTAATTTAAACTTTATCAGGGAATATGTCAATCGCAGAGTTGCTTCCGATACGGCACGTAATTGCCCCGGCACGTTTTGTCATTGATAATTTATCTTCGCTTGGTCGCGGAGAGTTGAAACACCTGAAGAAAAATACAATAATACAATTATGGATCATGTACATCTTGAGTGGGTAAAAGTGAGACGCTTGACTCACATCACCCGCTCTGGTTAAGTGTTTTGTTCTTGTCTTTGTGTGAAAAAACGTGCTATGAATCGTGCATGAGAAAG
>JBGPIG010000117.1:0-7797 GCA_041484745.1 Nitrospirota bacterium
GATCATCGATCAGCCGGGAGCAGTAGTCGGCGCAGATGCCGTGCCCAAGCGCCGTGTTCGCAAGCTCGATCAGTTCCGCGGCATCGAACAATGCATAGTAGGTGAATCCTCGCTCCCGGCCGATGGAAAATCCTTCCGCGAGGTGCTTGCGTGCAATGTCCCTTTTGTTCTTCTTCTCATAGAGTAGTGCAAGCATAAGGTGGGCGTTTGCTTCCTGTTGCACGGCCTTAATCTGTTGAAGCATTTTGAGAGCGGTGAGCAGCTCCGTTTCCGCCCGGCGGAGCTTGCCGAGTTTTAGATAGATTGCCCCGCTCGCTATGAGGTAGATCGCGTGGAACAACCTGCTCCCCGATTGTGTCCGGATTGCCAGCGCATAGTCTGACTCGCTTTTTGCTTGGTCGAGTTTGCGCTGGAACATATAGGAGATAGCGAGCAGATGTGCTGCCGACGCGCTGAAGAACGCGTTCTGGGATTCCTCTCCCTTGCGCTTGCACTCGGTGAGCAAAATTTCCGCGCCGCTATAATCGCCCTGCGCAATCTTGAGCCACCCGCCGATGTCCAGAGAGAGGAAGCTGATTGACTCGAGCGCATGAATGTCCGCGAGCGTTCTGCATTGGTCGATGCACTCCTGCGCCTCGGCGAAGCTCCCTTCGAACAGTGCAGTCATCGCTTTGGTCAGAAAGAGCGCGGCCTGGCTTCCAGCCTCATCCGGGATTGAAGCGTGGGCCTCAAAGCCTTTGCGCACCGCATCCCGGGCCGTGCGGAAATCACCCTGGTAAAGCGCACAGGGGGTCAGATAAATGGCGCTGGTGATCTGGTAAAAGTAATCACCCTGCTTGCGGAAGAGATCGAGCGCCTGCTTGAGCGCCTCCGTGCCTTGCTGGAGTCTGCCGATGAAGAACCAGGCCATGCCCATGGTCAGGAGCAGCCTGGCCCGCGCCTCAGGCGATTCGCGTCCGCTCCGTTTGAGGAGCGCGTGCGCGAGGGCCGCGGTGCGTCCCATGCGCGTGAAGTCGCCGCCCGTATGGAAGCACGCCTCAATGATGCCGCACAGTGAATGCATCATTCCCGATGTCCGGCGGATCGTGGCTTTGTCACTCCGGAACCCCTTCAATGCGAGATCGAAGAACGTGAGGGCTGTCCGGGGATCGGTGAACCGGCATGCAACAGCCCGGTAAAACAAAAACCACGGCCGGTTCCCGAATTCGACGGGAAGAGTTTCGATCCACCGGACGAGCGTCCGGGTCTGGCCCCGTGCGATCATCTCCTCGCCACGGACCTCAATTTGCCTGACGGCCTGGTCGAACTGGCCCGAGGCAAGGGAAAGGTCGACGCTCCGGACCGGGTCCCCGGTTTTTTTGAAATAGGCTGCCGCAACAGTATAGAGTTTTTTTACTTCCATCGGTCTGGTCTGGGCAACCAGCTTTTTGCGAAGGAACTCCCGGAAGAGCGCATGATAACGGATCACCGAAGAGTCGTCCAGTGCGGTGACGAAGAGGTTCCTGGTTCGGAGATCTTTCACCATAGACGGAATGGATGTCGCGCGGGACGATGTCGCGCGCGGCAGTCCGGTCAGGAGCTCGATGAGCGGGAGAGGAAGATAATCCACGATCGAGGTCTGAAGTAAAAATTGCTGCATCGCCGTTGGGAGGTGTGCGAACACCTCCTGGGCGAGATAGTCGAAGACGTGGGTATGGAAGCCCGTCGATCGTCGGTCGACGAGCGCCAGCGCCCTGGCACTTGGTGTGAGGGTGGAAAGATACTCGTGCATGAGCACGAGTCCGGCGGGCCAGCCTTCCGCCGTACTGTTGATGAGCGCTGCTTCGTTCTCTGAGACCTGCATCCGGAAGAGGATGCTGAAGAGGTCCTGCACCTCCGCATCGCTAAACTTGAGGTCGTCGCCGGTGAGCTCTCCCACCGACTGCGTCGCGCGGAGCCTGGCGATCCCCAGCTCCGGCCGGACCCGGGAGATGATCATGAACCGTACGTGGGGCGGCGTGGTGTCGATCAGTGTCTTGAGGAGGTGCTGCAGGACAGCCGATGAGTCTGTGCTGTTGAAGTCGTCGAACACCATCAGGGTCGGATTTGGCAGGCTGGCAAACACCTGCTCGATCCACCGGCTGATATTTTGGCGAATGCCGCCTATGCCGTAATGGTCTTGCGGTACGGCCGGGAGCTTGGGGAGGCTACCCGGACAGGCGCGCTGCACTGCCTGCCCCAGACAGGAAAGGAACAGGGCGGGGTTGTCGTCCTCCTGGTCCATGTTGTACCACACAGCCGGTGTTCTCAACGACTGGACGTACCCTGCCGCAAGTGTACTCTTGCCCTGGCCGGCCTGCGCGTGGATGATGATCAGTTTTTTGTCTTCCCAGGAGAGGAGCTTTGTGGTGAGCCGCTCGCGCTCAAGGACATGGAACGGTTTGGGTGGGAGGATTTTGGTAAGGTTCATATGCCGACCCCCTGCCGGGTTTATTCCGGTTTGTGCGGACGGGAATGAAAACAGCAAAATTATAGGTCCCCCGGTACGAAAAATCAACAATAATTATTCCCCTGCCTGTTCCGGGAATATGACAGGCGCGCTCCTTGACAAGGGACTGCCAGGCGCATAGACTTTAAAGAAAGAAGGTGCAATCGAAGGAGGTAAGTGTGGACATCAAGGACCGTGCAATACCGCATTCCGAACTCCGGCACGTTTGTGACCCCGCGGAATTCCCTTTCCGGACTACGTCGGAACTTGCGCTCAAGGACGAGGTCATCGGCCAGACGCGCGCGGTGAAAGCCATCGAGTTCGGCCTTTCCATCAGGAACCACGGGTACAATATCTTTGTGTCCGGCATTCCCGGAACAGGGAGGAATTCCATCGTCAAGTCGATTGTCAAACGTATCTCCCTCGACCAACCGGTCCCGGATGACTGGTGCTACGTCAATAATTTCAAGGACCCCGACCGGCCCCGCGCAATCAAGCTCTCGCCGGGGAAAGGCCGCGACTTTCGGCGCGATGTTGGAAAGTTCATCGAGTTCATGATGAGCGAGATCCCCAAGGTCTTCGAGTCCAAGGAATATGAGGAGCAGAAGTCGCGCATTATGGAGGAGACGGACAAGGCAAAAGAGGTCCTCTTCAGCGAGGCGGGCGCGCGCGCTTTGGAGCTTGGATTTCAACTTACGATCACGCGCACGGGGATAGTCAAGGTACCGATGTGGAAAGGCAAGCCGCTCTCGCCCCAGGAGCTGGGGAACCTCTCGGCCGGAGAGCGGCACGAGCTCGAGGAGCGCGAGAAGAAGGTGGACGCCGAGATCCGTGATTTTCTGTCTAAGGCGCGTCAGCTCGATAAGGAAGTACACGAGAAGATCCATGACCTGAACCGCCGGATCGCGCACTTTGCCATGGGGCACCAGTTCGAGGACCTGAAAGAGAAATACAACGATAACCCCCGCATCCCCGAATATCTCGCCGAGGTGGAGGAAGACATTCTGAACAACCTGCGCGAGTTCCTCGGCCAGACTCCGGAATTGCCTATCCCCATCGAAGGCATGGACAAAGCAAGTTTCCTCGAGCGATACAAGGTGAACCTGATCGTAGACAATGCGGAGACCAGGGGCGGGCCCGTGGTCGAGGAGACCAATCCAACCTACAATAACGTGGTGGGCCGCATCGAGCGCAAGGCGAGGTTCGGCGCGTTTTACACCAACTTTTCTATGATTCGGTCAGGCTCGGCGCTCCAGGCCTGCGGCGGCTACCTTATCCTGAACGCGATCGACGTGCTCCGGAGCCCCTTCTCCTGGGATGCGCTCAAGCGGATCATCAAGAAGAGCGAGGTGAAGATCGAGGACGTAGCTGAGCTCTACGGCGTTACCTCCGGCGGTCTCAAGCCCGAGCCCATACCGGTTTCGCTCAAAATCATCATGCTCGGCAGCCCCTGGCTCTATTACCTCCTCTACTACTATGACGAGGACTTCCGAAGCATCTTCAAGGTGAAATCGGACTTTGATACCCAGATGAACAGCTCGGGTGAAGAAAAGATGCGCTATGCGAACTTTATCGGGAATATGGTGAAGAGCGAGGGATTGCTCCCCTTCGAGCGGGAGGCAGTAGCGAATATCGTAGACTATGCCACGCGTCTCGCAGAGAAGAGGGGCAAAATATCACTGCGCTTCAGCGACCTCTCGGACCTGGTTCGCGAGGCATCCTACTGGGCAACGCAGGCCGGGAGCGCATCGGTGAAGAGTGAGCATGTGGACAAGGCGCTTGATGAAAAGGTCTACCGGGCGAATTTGATCGACGAGCGGATTCAGGAACTCCTGGCCGACGGGACCCTGATGGTGGACGTGAGGGGTTCAGTCACGGCGCAGGTGAACGGTCTGGCGGTATACGATATCGGTGATTTCTCCTTCGGCAAACCATCGCGCATCACCGCCCGGGTGTACCTCGGCAAGGCGGGTGTCATCGACATCGAGCGCGAGGCAAAGCTCTCGGGCCGCATCTACAACAAAGGCGTGCTCATTCTGTCGGGCTATTTAGGCGGCACTTTCGCGGAGGACAAACCGCTCTCCCTGACCGCGAGCCTGGCCTTTGAGCAAAGCTACGGCGAGGTGGAGGGCGACAGTGCGTCGGCGGCGGAACTCATCGCGCTCCTCTCGGGCATCGCCGAGGCGCCGGTCCGACAGAACATCGCCATTACCGGATCGATCAACCAGCGGGGGGAGATTCAGCCTATCGGCGGTGTGAACGAAAAGATCGAGGGATTCTATGCCGTGTGCAAGAACCGGGGGTTTACCGGCGACCAGGGTGTGATCATTCCGGAGTTGAACGTGAAGAACCTGATGCTCAAAAAAGAAGTGGTCGAAGCGGTAAAGGAAGGCAAGTTCCGGGTCTATGCGGTCAAGACCGTGAACGATGCGCTTGAGATCCTTACGGGACTTCCCGCCGGTGAACGTCGTACGGATTGGACCTATCCCGAGGGCACGGTCAATTTCCTGGTGGATAGGCGGCTGCGGGAGATGTCGAAGAAGTTGAAGGCGGAAGAGAAAGGCGATGGGGAGACGAAAAAAGAAGAAAACAGCGACTCAGCCCCGAAGAAAAGCCCGCCGCCGGGAGCATAGTACCTGCTGTAAATAAAGCATTCTTAACTACTTGACCTCTTGGTTAAAATAGACTATTCTTACAGCGGTTCGGCGACGGAAGGGTGAGCTCGCATGCGCGACTGAGTGCAACCGTGTTCGCCTCGTAGATGACCTGCGATATAAGGGAGGTTCTATTATTATGAAGAAGGTCCTGGTGGTGGATGACAGCTTATCGGTGGGGCGCGAGCTCAGTAAGATCATCACGGGCTCCGGTGAGTTCGAGGTGATCGGGCATGCCAAGAACGGCGCTGAGGCGATTCAGATGTACCGGCAGGTCCATCCCGATATCGTGTGCATGGACATGAATATGCCGGTGATGGACGGGATGACGGCTTTGCGGACCCTTGTCGTGCTCGACAAAAACGCCAAGGTCGTGATGGTCACCTCCTTGGGCGGGGTAGGGGACAAATACACCGAGGCATTGAAGCTGGGCGCCAAGGGTGTGATTTCGAAACCCTTCCTGTCCGATGATGTGCTGAAGACGCTGCGCGGGCTTTGATCGACCGGGGCATAGTACCGAAGAAATAAACTCTAATCAAGGGGATAAAACATGGCAGTCAAATTTTTTGGTCAGTTCATGGTTGAAAAGGGTCTTATCTCAAGCGATGCGCTGCTCAAGGCCATCGCCCTGCAGGATTCCTCGAACCTCAAGTTCGGCGAGACGGCCAAATCCATGGGTTTCATTACCAATGCGGACATAGAGCGGGTGCACAACGCGCAGCGGAAGGAAGACCTCCAATTCGGCGATATGAGCGTGAAGCTGGGCATGATTACCCAGGACCAACTGAAAGAAGTTCTGACGAAGCAGAAGAACAGCCATTTGCATATCGGCGAGGCCCTGGTCAAAGTCGGGGCGGTGAAGGCGGAGGATCTGCGGAAACACCTGAACGCATTCAAGGCCGACCAGGCGCCCTACGTTGTCGACAAAGTGGCGATTCCCGCCGGTGTGCCGGACCCGGCTTTCGCGGAACTTACGGCGGACCTTACGTACAAGATGCTCTCCCGGATTGCCAACCTGACCATCAGGCCGGGGAAGTGTGTGGTGGTACAGCGCCTCGATGACAATGACACTGTAGTTGACATGAAGATGTCTGGATCAATAAAGGCACGCTACCTGCTCTCAATTTCGAGGGATGTGCAGAATGCCATCGCCCGGGCCATTCTGAAAGCGGACGATGTGTCGAAGGAAAGCGAAGAAATGTTGAACGACACCGTGATGGAGTTTGTGAACATTGTCTGCGGGAACATTGCGGCCAAGGCCGCGCAGATGGGGAAGACCATTGAGATAGCGCCGCCCAAGAACATCAAAGCCAAAGGCGGCATACCCGCTCCTGTCGGCGGTATCGGGCTTCTGTTTCCGGTGTTCGTTGCCGACGGACGGATCGAGGTCGGCCTGTTCATCGAAAAGGCATAAAACTCACCTCATTCGTGTTTTAGCTGAAGAAGCGCGACAACGTACGAAGAGAAGTATAGTCACAAAGCATTTGACTCAAGCTTCTGCTTGTTTATTGACTGGGCTGCAATTTAAGCATTGTTATCTTATTTACGAAAGAACCTATCTTGTGTCAAAGTAAGGTCATGTCACCCATCAAGGTGGGGAATTCACCCATTCTTTCCATACCCTCAAAACCCCAAATTTCATAACCAATTGATATCCCGTGTATTCTCAACCTGGCACAGAGAATGCATTATCATGTATCAAATACGTATAAGTAAGACAAGGTTCGGTGAATTAATTATGAACGAACACGAGACAATGGGAGTTACCAGGGAGCAGGAAAGAGAGCTCACGAATATCTTGATCGATAGCTCGCTCTACCTGGACATGTCTCAAACAGATAGGCAGAAGCTGTTACACTATCTGGTATCGTCTTACTTTAATTTTCTGCCAGATGACAACAATCGGGCCCTTCCCCAGGCGATTCAAATCGGACCGGCGATGTAAAACGAGACGCATGAAGTATTGCCTTTGGGAAATGAGTATATACAAAGTGCCTTGAACCGCGAAAATGGTTTGGCCTTAAAGGGCTATACGCCTCTTCTCCATACTTGCGGGCCCGAAACTTTTACCTCCCTTGACGTCGGAAGCTGATTTATTATCAATGCTTCCGGCGTTTTTATTTTAACCTCCCAACTAAAAAAATAGATCATCATCCGGCGGAGAAAATGAAGGTCGTACCCGCTGCTGACTTATCTTGAGAACAAAGGGGCCTTTTCGATTAAGCTCATGGTCAACCTGAATAGCCCACTATTGCTTCCTTGATCTTTGCAAGGACCTCCTCAACAAACAGGATCCTATAAACTCATTAGCTGACGTGAGCAATGATGCCGTGGGCACCTCTAGTTTCGCGCGGTAATAAGGTAAAATACAGACAAAGGTGGCAAGCCCTGATGGCCGATTACTCCTTTCTCCTGAAGGACAATGCAGCAAGGGTGAGCATAATAATGGATATTGCCGTGACGACAAAAAGGTCGAGGGATAGTGAAAACTCGGGACCGAGTGGAGGGGTGGCATTTGTGAGCAGCACGTGCTTGAAGGCGTCAATGCCGTAGGTAAGGGGATTGATCTGGGTCAGATGCCGGAGAGCAGGCGGCATGGACGTGACAGGATACATGGCGCCGGAGAGGAACAGCATGGGCATGACGAGAAAGTTCATGATGATGTTGAATCCGTCA
>JBGPIG010000118.1:0-7783 GCA_041484745.1 Nitrospirota bacterium
ACAACAAGATCAGGGTCATTCAGCGGCGCTCGTATGGTCTTCGAGATGAAGAATATCTTCGTCTCAAGGTGCTGACCTCAATGCTACCTGAAATCTGAAAAACGGATCAAAGTTACCCACTCAGTTTGCACTTGATCCATTATCTGGGAGCTACGAGAGTAAAGGTCACGTTTCCTGACGGCAAGGTCGTCGAAAAGGACCGCAAAAATGGAGAGGTTCAATTCAGTGAACCGGTTACGCACGCTTTGGAGAACATCGGAACAACTGAGCAGCATGTTTTAGTGATTGAACTGAAGAAATAGCGGCGCATGCCATGGGCGGTCTCTCTGCAGCAAGGGACGCCGCCCCCTGCCGCCGGTGATGATCTATGGTGATGACGTGACCCACATCATCACCGAGGAAGGCATCGCTGCTCTTCTGCTCTGCCGTACGCAGGAAGAGCGCGAGCAGGCGATCCGAGGCGTAGCCGGCTCAACACCGGTCGGGCTGGCGCGCGACAAGCGAATGGTCGAAAACCTGCGCGACCGCAAAGTTATCCGGAGACCTGAAGATCTCGGAATCCGGCAGGGTGCAGCGACTCGCGATCTGCTGTCCGCCCGCACCTTTGAGGACCTTGTGGAAGCCTCGGGCGGACTCTATAACCCGCCTGACCAGTGCCGGATAAGATAGCGGAATGCCGGGTCCCCTGCTACGTGCTGAGGAGCGTAATGAAATGAATTTGATTTCACTCTTTTCTATGTTGCCTCACTCAGCTTCGAGAAGGCCTTCAGTACCACCTCTGACAACGCCGGATGGATATGCATGCCCCGGGAAACGGTCCAGATGCTCCCGTCGGCATCCATGGCGTTCACGACCTCCTGAATCAGGATCGACGCCTGCGGACCGATGATGTGATACCCGAGGATCTTTCCCGTTTTCCGGTGCACCACGGCCTTGGTGAAACCCTCGGTTTCCATCATGGCATTGCCGCGGGCAACATCCGTGTACATGGCCCTGCCTGCGAGGACCTCGTTTTTGCCCATGAGTTTGATTGCCTGTTCCTCAGTCAGTCCCACGGATGCAATTTCAGGATATGAGAAAACGGCATGCGGCACGGTGAGGTAATTCATCCGCGCTTTTTTGCCGTGCACGGCGTTGTGCCAGACGAGTTCCGCCTCGTGGTTGGCCGAGTGGCGGAACATCTTCTTGCCGACGGCATCTCCGAAGGACCAGATGTTCTTTTTCGTGGTCTCAAAGAACTCGTTTACGACGATGTAGCCCTTCTCGTTCGTTTTCACCCCGGTATTCTGGACCATGAGAACATCGGCATTCGACTTCCTGCCGGCGGCGATGAGCACCTGCTGCGCCGTGATCTCCAGCTGTTTTCCGCTGTCCCGTTCCGTTGCCGTGATCGTGGTGACCTTCCCGGTCTGGCGGACCTCGGTCGCTTCCGTGTTGGTATGGATCGTCATGCGGCGGGAAAGGGAGGTCTTCAGCAGTTCGGAGACCTCCGGCTCCTCTTCAGCCACGAGCCGCTTGTTCCGCTGAACAAGCGTGACCCTGGTACCGACAGCCTCGAAGAAATGGGCGAACTCCGCGGCAACGTATCCGCCGCCGATGATGACCATGCTCTCGGGCCGCTCCCTGAGCTGGAGCGCACTCTCATTCGTCAGGAACTCCACGCTCTCAATGCCTTTGATCTGCGGGATGAGCGGTCGGGCGCCCGAGACGATAAAGATGGTTTTGCCTTTGATCGTCTGGTCGTTCACTTCGAGGGTATGGTCCCCGATAAAGTGCGCCTCGCCCCCATAAAAATCGAAGTCCTCCGCCGTTTCCACGGCTTCCTTCATAGTGTCATGGCTCTTCTTGACCGTTTTCCGCATCCGCTCCATGATGGCGGCGAAGTCGATCCCCTTGATCTCGGCGGTTATGCCGAACTTCTTTGCCTGACGGATCTCCATGATCAGGTCGGCAGGATACACGATCATTTTCGTGGGGATGCAGCCCACGTTCAGGCACGTGCCCCCCACCGGCCCCCTGTCCACGAGGGCCACGGTCTTGTTATGCTCCCGCGCGTCATTAACAAGGTTCGCACCCGCACCGGAGCCGATGATGATGACGTCATATTCCTTCATAAAGTATCCTTTCCCTCTACCCCGCCCCTCAAAGGAGGGGATATGTATCATCATTGTAGCATGTATTCAGGAAGAGTCAATTCAACCGATCCTTCGTCTTGACTTATGACGGGAATCACGCTATAAAGTCGAAGGTGAACGGAATGGATAAGAAAAAAATACTGCTGGTCGAGGATGAGGCCGTGACGGCCATGGACCTCACGTCCAACCTGGTCCAGCTCGGTTACGAAGTCCTGGCGCTCGTATCGAGCGGCGAGGATGCAATACGCTCGGCAGCCGACATGCGCCCCGACCTGGTCCTTATGGATATAACGCTCGACGGCCCCCTGAGCGGCATTGAAGCGGCGGCGGAGATACGGAGATTGCATGAAATACCCGTTATCTTTTTGACCGCCCACATCGACGCCGAAACAACCGAGCGTGCGATACAAACGCAGCCTTTCGGCTATCTGCTCAAGCCCGTCGATATGAAACTCCTTGCAATCATGATCGATAATGCCATATACAAGGGCAATGCCGATGCGAGGATACGGGAATCAGAGGAGCGTTACCGGCAGCTCGTTGAACTGGCGATGAGCGTCATTCTCCGGTGGGACACCCACGGCACGGTGACCTTTATCAATGAATATGGGGCAACGCTCTTCGGCTATCGGAAGGAAGTACTTGTGGGAAGAAACATCATGGGTACGATCGTCGACGAAACAGACACCTCGGGCAAAAACCTTCGAATGATGATAGAAGAGATCGTCACCAGACCGGAGAAATATCGCATCAACGAAAACGAGAATGCAACAAAAGACGGCCGGCATATCTGGATGCATTGGAGAAATTCCGCGGTCTTTGACGCCCGGGGAACGCTGGTCGAGATCTTGAGCGTCGGCAATGATGTCACGGAGCGGCGGCGGGCGGAGGAGGAATTGCGCGGGCACCGTGAACAGCTGAGGAACCTGGTGGATGAACGTACGGCCGAGCTGAAACAAGCGAACGAAGAACTTCTCAAGGAAATAGCGGCGCGTGAGAATATGGAGGGTGAATTGCTCCGTGCCGATAAACTGGAATCCGTCGGAATTCTCGCCGGCGGCATCGCGCACGATTTCAACAACCTCCTGAACACGATCCTCGGCAATGTCCAGATGGCCATGCTCGATCTGGACCGGGGACAGAATGGATATCGACTGCTTGTCGGGGCGGAGCGGGCTTCTCTTCGTGCCCAGGACCTTACCAGTCAACTGCTGACCTTCTCCAAAGGGGGGGGGCCGGTCAAGCATACCACCGCTCTCGGAGATCTCATCCGGGAATCGGCGACCTTTGCTTTGCGAGGCTCTCGGGTGCGGCACGACCTGGTCATCCCCACCGACCTTTGGCTCGTCGATGTGGACGAGGGACAGATCAGCCAGGTCATCAACAACTTGATCATCAACGCAGACCAGGCCATGCCGGAGGGCGGCGCGATCATTGTGCGCTGCGAAAACGCCGTCCTGTCCCCGGGCGCATTTCCGATTTTCAGCGCCGGAAAGTATGTTAAGGTCACGGTCCGGGACAAGGGTATCGGGATCCCCAAGGAGCACCTTTCTAAAATCTTCGATCCTTACTTTACGACCAAGCAGCGGGGAAGCGGCCTTGGACTCGCTACTACCTATGCCATCATCCGGAACCATGACGGCCACATCTCCGTGGAATCCACGCCCGGCATCGGGACAACCTTCACCATCCTTCTTCCGGCGTCCTCAGCCGCACAGGCTATCAAAGCCGTCGAGGACACCAGGCTCAAGAAAGGCAGCGGAAGGGTCCTGGTTATGGACGATGATGAAGGAAACCGGCAGACCGCGAGCGATGCCCTTACGATGCTGGGTTATACCGTTGTCTGTGCCGAAGACGGAGACCGGACCATTGCCCTCTATCAAGAAGCCATTCATAGGGGGGCGCCATTTGATGCCGTGATCATGGACCTCACTATCCAGGGCGGTATGGGCGGGCAGGAAACCATTCAGCGCCTGGTAAAGATCGACCCCGGGGTGAAAGCGATCGTATCCAGTGGATACTCGAACGATCCGATCATGGCGGACTATCGTACGTTCGGATTTGCAGCGGTTATGGCCAAGCCTTACCGACTCAAGCAACTGAGTGAGACCGTGTATACCGTGATCATGCAGGGCAAGTAGTAAGTTCGGAGTTGGGAGTTCGGAGTACAGAGTACAGAGTACAGAGTGCAGAGTGTTTCACACTACCCGCTCCAGTATGTTGCTGTCGAGGAACAAAAGATATCCTTCCACGCTCTCAAGCCTGAATATCTCTTTCACTGCCTCACAATAGAGCGTGATCTGCGGACGGTAGTGCTCCTTCCACGATGCAAGCGCCTCCTTATTGTCAATGAGCAGGGACTTGTAATCGACCACGAATCCTTTGCCGTTTTTCACCACGACGCGGTCGATGACTCCGCTTATCAGCACGTGGCCCTTTTTGTAGAGAAACGGCAACTCCGAGTACGCGCCGGGTCGCCGCTCGAATATCCACGCAAGATCGTTGTTCGCGGTGACGGTATGGAGGACCGATTCGAGGTCATTTCTGAATAGTCGTATTTCTTCGTTCTCCAGGTTTTGAATCTCCGGAAATGTGGTTATGACATGTTCAAGGTCCTCTGTTCCGGTCACGGTCAGATTTTCCAGACAGCGATGAAGCGCACTCCCCCGGGTGAGCGGAGAAACGACCGGGGTCTCACCCGAACGAGCCGGTGTTCCGGGCGCGGCTTCTTCCTCCTGCTCGATGAAGTCCGTTGCCTTCTTCCATTCAGGCGTGTCTGAGCGGGGAAGCGGGGAGATGTTATCAAGGACCCGTTGCACCTCGATCCATTCGGAAGGACCCTGTTCACCATCCCCCCGGCCCCCCTTTGCTGATGCGGAATAGGTGTTTCCCCCCTCCGGGGAAGAAGGGGACGAAGGCGCGCCCTGATTGCTCCCCGATGCATTCGACAACGCGGGAAAGGTGTAGATACGCGCGCCTGACGGGTCGTCTATAGGCGCCTCGAATAAGGGTTTCGGCGCTGCGGCATGCAGATACTCAAGCCAGGTGTTCAACTTGATCGGCGTCTTTGCGTTCCCGAGCGCGCCGATCATGATCAGGTGGTCCCGGGCCCGCGTCATGGCGACGTAGAGAAGACGCTGATGCTCTCGTTTGAGTTCTTCCTGTTCCCCGTTCTCGCCCTTCCACATATCTTCGTACACCGGGTTGTCCGCGTCCTTGATCGCCATGCGTCTTCTTCCGTGCGCCTCCTCAATGAGCGCCTCCGGCCCGATGCTGAGAGAACGGGCGGTCTGGTTCATGCCGGGCAGGAACACGACGCGATACTCAAGGCCCTTGGCCTTGTGCACGGTCAGAATGCTGACGGAACCTTGAAGCCCGGGGAGGTTCATATCGGCGGTGGCCTCTCGCTGCTCGGTATGGCTGATGTTCCTGACCCATTCGACGAAGTCCTGGAGCGTCGCGTAGCCCCTGCGGTCGAATTCGCGCGCCGTATCGAGCAGCTTGTCTATGTTGAAGATCGCCTGCGGGTTTCGCCTGCCGAAGCGGATATAGGCGCCGGTGTCGATGAGAATGGTATGGATGAGCTTCGCGAGAGGTACCAGACCCGCGCTCTGTTGCCAGGCATGCAGCAAGCTCCGGGTCTCCGGTCGGTGCATCTGGAGCGCATCGAGCATGTTGCCGGTGGTCTGCAGGAGCGCGAAATTGTCCTTGTCCGAGAGCCCGAAGAGAGGAGATTTGAGCGCGGCGGCGAGGCTGAGCCGGTCATCGCGGTTCCAGAGGAAGAAGAGCACGTTCAGAAGCGCCTGGATCTCGTCCTCTTCGTAGAATCCGATGCCGCCCACCACGCGGTAGGGGACGTTTTCCGCCTGGAGCGCCGCTTCGTATTCCTTCAGTTTTGTGCGCGACTGGATCAGAATGGCGCAGTCGCCGTAAGCGGCGGGGCGCGCCCGCCATGGGGCGGCGTCCTTCCCGCCCCTGTTCCCCTTGTGCGGGGCCGGGCGCCGGCGGGAATCAGGCGACTTTTCATACACGAGTGTTCCGCGTTCAATAAGCGAGGCAATCTCTCTTGCCAGAACATCAGCTTCCGTCAGGACCGGGGACGTTTCTTCGGAAGGTCCTGTTTGGACCTCGATCAAGCGGACACTCCCCTGGTGCTCCTTCCGTTCCACGGCTGAAGGTTTGAAACGATCGCCCCAGAGGCCTGCAAAGACCCGGTTCACGGTCTCGATGACCTGGGGTGTTGAACGGAAGTTCTTGTCGAGCGTCAGGATCTCCCGTGATCCTTGCGGGACGTTCTGTTCCATCCTCTGCCGGACATCATCGATCAAGCGGTAGTTTGCCTCGCGGAAGCGGTAGATCGACTGTTTTTCGTCTCCGACCACAAAGAGGGTAGGAGGCATGCGTTTTTCCGCGCCCTGGCCGGAGAATATTTCCTCGGTCAGCTTGTTCAGGACCGCCCACTGGATGTCGCTCGTGTCCTGAAACTCATCCACGAGGAAGTGGAGGATCTTCCGGTCGAGCCAGTAGAGGATGTCCGGCGATTCCGTGTTCTGGAGCAGGCGGTAGGCATAGATCTCGAGGTCGTCGAAATCCAGAAGCCCTTCCCTGAGTTTCGATCGCTGGTAGAGCTCTTCGGCGCGCAGAGAGAGCCGGAGCATGCTGAGCGCCTCGCGACCTGCGCGGAGGCGGCGGTACGAATTTCCGAGCCGATACAACAGGGCCTGGATGATGAAAAAGGATTTTTCGTATGCATCCCGGTCCTTACCAAGGAATCTGCCTTTGGTGATGAAGGCCCTCCTCCTCGGGGAGCCGTCTTTATTAAAGTAGATCGGCAGCACTGCGTGAGAAATCTTGAGTGCGGATTCAGGATTGTGCGCTTCTGTCAGAAGAAGATGCTCCTTCCCCAGGCACTCGTCATAACAATCACCCTGCGACTGGAGCATGAGCCCCATCTGCCGGAACGAGGCGCGCCATTCTGCGCCTGCGATGAGCGCCCCAAGTTCGGCTTCGGTCGTATCCAGCTCCATGCCTGAGCGGATGGATTGAAGCAGTCCGTCCTGCCCGCCGGCGTCGATCTCCATCCGCTTGAGCCTGCTTCTGATGGAGAGCAGAAATTCGATGGTCGCGATAAGATCATCGACCGTGCAGGCAGCGAGCGGCCGCATGAGCTCGGGGTCCCGGTCCGATTCCTCCAAACAGTCCTCAATGGCCTTCTGGATCTTATACGCCTGGTCCCTTGCATCGAGCACGCCGAAATCCGGCGGGAGGCCCGCCTCGAGAGGATAACGCTTGAGCAGGTTCATGCAAAAGGAGTGTATGGTCGAGATACGGAGGTCCTGTTGTCCGCGGATTATTTTTTTGAGCATGACCTCGGGCAGATCGTGCATCACGCGTTCCTTGATCTCCGCGGCGGCCTTGTCCGTGAAGGTAATTGCCACGGCCTGGTCGATGTTGAGGCCGCGGCTGTCGAGCATGTCGAGGAGCGCCAGATAACGGTCTTTCAGTGCGCGGGTTTTGCCCGAGCCGGCTGACGCGGAGAGGTGTACGGACTTTCCGGTGTCCGCGGCTTTTTCCATGGTCTGGTTTTCAGGGTTGACGGTCATAAGATTATGGTGTTTGCTTGTTTGAGGCGGCTCATCGCTCAGCCT
>JBGPIG010000119.1:0-7749 GCA_041484745.1 Nitrospirota bacterium
ATATGACGGGACGACGTTCGCGACGGTCACGCTGAGCGACGATCGCGTGGCAGGCGACATCCTGACCACCGCATATGCCAGCGCGGCCTTTGCTGACCCGAACGTAGGGACGGCTAAAACGGTCACCGTGAGCGGCATCACCGCCACTGGCGTCGATGCGGGCAACTACCATCTCGCTTCGACGTCGGCTGTCACGACAGCGGACATCACGCCCGGACCGGAATTCAGTGCAACCTCACCGGCACCGAACAGTCATATCAAGACGACGATGGTTGGTTATGTCTTAAATATCAATATAAACGGGAGCGGTTCCATCACCTTCACGCGGACCGGGGGGAGTGTAGATGCAACCAGTCATATTTATCACTTCACCGCGCCCGATTTAACAGCCGGGTCCCACTCGATCAACACCGGTCTCAGTCTCGTGAACGGCGCTCTCTATACGGTAACCTTTGATATACAACATAACGAGGGCGGGGCGACGTATATGGCACGGGTGAATAACACGAGTGTCCTTTATGATACATCCGTAGCATCTACCATTATACTCAGCAGTCCTGCATCGAGCAGCAGCGTCAACAACACGATAGTGAGCTACTCGTTGGAAGAGCCTGCGGCATCGGGCAGCACCATCGTCTATACCTGGACAGGCGGCACGGCGGATGTGTCATCACACACCTACGACCTTACCGATTCAGATCGTACCCTGGGATCCCATACGGTGACCACCGATCTGCCGCTGGTGGACGGCGCTGTATATACAATAGCTATCGATGTTCTCATAGAAAAGGTCACGAACACCAGCGTCAAGTACGACACCACGGCTGTGGCCATCACCAACACGTTGCCCGCGGCACGCAGTGTAATAGCAAATGCCGTCGTGAGTTATACGCTGAGCGAGGATGCATCCTCGGGCAGCGTCACCTTTACGAGAACGGCAGGGCCTCCGGACGCTTATTCGCCGCGGGTGTATATCATGAATGGCCCTGATTTATCGAAAGGTACCCATGCGGTGGACACGGGCTTTGAGCTTGTCAACGGCGCGTTCTATACCGTATCGTTTGATGCTGCGGATATGTCCGGGAATAGCGCCACGATATCCAGTGCACTGATCATTGTAGATACGAGCGGCGGCAGCGGCAGCACCGCATACGCTAATTTTGTTTGGAATGCGGACAACGTTGTGACGAATAAGGTCAATTTTGATGCGAGTTACACGATCTGCCTGGGCGGCGCCCCCAGTACGTGCGTGTACTTCTGGGATTTCGGAGACGGGACCACCAGCGGACCGGCATCAAGCGGAAATATGATCATTTCACATACCTACAGCTCCAGCGCGGATAGGACCGTGACGTTGACCGTTAACAATACAAGTACGATGTCCCAGTCAGTCACCCTCGTGAAGACGCCTCCGGTGGTCAATCACAGCCCGTTGACCCTAAGCCTGTACACGGTAAGCTTTGCTGATGCATCTTCGTCCACCGATGGCGTACCGTTGCCGAGCAATGCCATCCAGGTCATCTGGGGCGACGGTGCGATCTCAGGACAGGATGCCGGCAGCGTGTTCACGCATACCTATACCAGGGCCAGAGCATACACCATCAGGCATACTGCCACCGATTATCATAACGTGAGCACTACGGAGAAGATCGGGGTGTCGGCGCCCCAGAAGTTCTGGGTACAGGGTAATATTACCAAGGGCGGCGTTAACCTTCCCGGGGTAACCGTGGCATTGAAGTACAACGGTCACACAAGGGCGGCCACGAAGACGGACGAAAACGGCAACTATTACTTCGCGAACGTGCCGGCAGGCACGTATACGATAAAGGCAGCCAAATACCAAACGACCTTCTCGGGGATTCCGGCTTCTGTGACTGTAGATACAGATACAACAGTAAACTTTACAGCGCAGTAAGAAAAATCGTGCTTATCACATCAGCAAACAGGCAGGCGGGATTTTTCCGCCTGCCTGTTTTAACGGGAATCTGCCACATACTTAGACGATCGTGTTCGATTTATCAGAGGGGCACGTTCTTGGTGAAGTCAGCAAGACCCGACACGCCGGTTCAGTCCGGGGGACCTTGAGTGTACCGGGAATAGCGTAATGACCTCGGGTCCTTCAATTCTCATGAGGGTCACTGCCGGTAACCAGCCGATGGTAACCTCTTCTGAAACCGCAACATTTTAATCACGAGCGCCGATCACCCGCTTCCGTTTCCCATTCCTTCAGTTTCCCGGTTATGAAATCAAGGGCTTCCTGGTGTTCCGCGGCCCCTCGGTCCTTGATCCAGAGCGGCCTGCCGAAGGCAAAGTGTACCTTCTTCGAAGGGTCTATTTTGCCGTAGTCCTTGAGGAACGTACCATTGCCCCATGCGTCGGTTTTGAGCGCAATGGGGACCACGGGCACCCCGGCCTTTTTCGCGAGCTTTATCCCGATGGTATTGAACTGTTCCGGGTCAAAGACCGGTGTTCGCGTGGTCTGGGGAAAGATAACAATGGACATGCCGGAATGCAGTCGCTCGGTCCCGCCTTCCAGAACAGACTTCAGGTCTTCGCGGGCGTTCGTCCGGCCGACGGTGATGGGATTTCTCGAACGCATGATGTGCTTGAAAACCGGGTAATCGACCAGGCTCTGTTTAACGACAAAGGTCGCGTCCTTGATTGGGGCAATGATCGTCGGGAGGATGAATGTCTCGAGTGTGCTCATGTGGTTCGCAACAAACACGCACGGACCCTTGACGGCTGCGAAGGAATGAATGCCGGAGACTTCTATCGTTACGCCCACTGATTCCAGCGCGCGGAACGTCGCCAGGCTGTCTCTACACCATTCGGGGGTGCCATAGCGGCCGCGTTTTGCCTCTGCGCTTCCCCGGATGACGATGGAGACGAGCTGGGCGTAAAACGTAAGCGAGGTCAACGCCCTTGCCATGAGGGAAAGGCGGATGGGGCCCGTATAATAGGAACCATTCTCGAACGTGAGCTCTTCCAGACGGCTGCTCCTTTTTATGAGGGTGTCAGTATATGCCGAATGAGACGGTGCAAGTATACCATGCAGGGGTTCACGAGGGAAGGGAGAAAATCCATTGTTGTTGGAAAGGCTGCGGCTGTTAGAAACGGGGTACGGGAGAGATGCGGCGGACAAAAAATATCGCAGGGGCGCGGTTTCATGAATAAAAAAAGGCTTGCAAACCTCCTGAGAAAAAGAGAAAATAGGCGCCATGCATAATTTGACGCTCAGACAAAAGGTCGCTCAGATGGTGATGCCTCGGCTCGACGGTGAGACGCTCGACGATCCCCGCGCCCTCTCGCAGGTGCAACCGCTGGTCCAGGAAGGTATCGGCGGGTTCATCCTGTTCGGGGGCGACGTCGAGCATACGCCGCGGCATCTTCAGGAACTGCAAGCGCTTGCCGCGGTTCCGCTCCTGATCGCGTCCGATGTGGAGCGAGGCCTCGGCCAGCAGCTCGCGGGCGGCACGCGGTTCCCGAGCCAGCGTGCCGTTGCATCTGCCGTGAACCGCCGTTCGAAAAAGGACGTCGAGCTGCTCGACATGATGCTTGATGCCGTTCGGACTGAAACGAGGGCAGCCGGCATCCATGCGGTCTTCTCTCCGGTCGTTGACGTGAACAACAACGCCGCTAATCCTATCATCTGTACACGGGCCTTCGGCGATGAGCCCGAGGTGGTCGAATGGTTCGGTTCGCGGTACATCAAGCGTCTCCAAAAACCATCGGGTAAGGGCAGGCTCGAGCTTTTGGCCTGCGCCAAGCATTTTCCGGGCCACGGCGACACGGACCAGGACTCTCATTCCGTGCTGCCCATGATCCGGGCGGACAAACCGCGGCTGAACCGCGTTGAGCTCCCGCCGTTCCGCGATGCCGTGAAGAACGGCGTAGGAATGATCATGGTGGCTCATCTGCTCGTGCCGGCGCTGGACCCTGAAAAACCCACTACGTTTTCGAAAAAGACGATAAGCGCCCTTTTGCGGGAAGGCATGGAGTTCGAGGGGTTGATCGTATCCGATGCCCTCGATATGGGTGCGCTTGCGGGCGCTTATTCGGAGGGGGATATTGCCGTGCGTGCGGTGGAGGCGGGAATGGACATCTTGCTTCACCCGAAGGACGCGCGCGTGACCATTGACGCGGTCGTCGCCGCTGTGGAGCAGGGCAGGCTGACCCATCAGCGGATAACCGAGTCCGTCGAGCGGATCATGGCCGCGAAGACGCAGGTGGGGCTCTTCGATAAACCCGGGCGGAAGGCGGTCCGGATCGATTATCAGAAACACCGGCGTATCGCGGAGGAGATGGGGCAGAAGGCGCTCCGCATTCTGTACGGCGACAAAAAACTGTTCCCCCTTGATAAAAACGGGGGTGTGGCGTGTTTCATCCTTGATGACGACAACAATACAGAGTCGGGGAATGTCTTGATCCGGGAAATGAGGGCGCGGTTTCGGTATTTCTCGGTGCTGGTCCTGACGCCGGATTCCGCTCCTCCCGAATGCCTGATCCATGACAGCATCATCGCCGCAGAGTACGCTGTCCTGGCCATCTTTTCCCGGATCTCCGCATCCAAGGGACGCTCGGGCATCAGCGACAAACTCCGTGACACCGCCGCGGCAATCCTCCGCGTCGCAGGGGCCGCGCGGGGAAAATCCATTATGATATCGTTTGACAGCCCCTATATCCTCGACCGGTTCAAAGAGGCGGATGTGCGTATCGCGGCCTATGACAGGATGGATGAGATACAGCGGGCCGCCGTAGGGCTTTTAGGAGACGGGTAAAGGACCAAACGGCGGGAGTCCGGGAACGGCAAGAGACGTTATGGGTGGGTTGTTCGTCTTGCCCCTGGATCCCGGCCACCGCACCCTGATTTACCATGATTCAAGTCGCCATTATCTTCCTTATTTTTGCCTTCATCCACAGCGTAACCGTCTCGGGCTGGTTCAAGCGGAACTGTCAGAACATTCTTGGCGAGTTGTTCATGCGGGTGTGGTACCGCTTTTTGTACAATACCGTGAGCATTATTACCACGGCTACAGCCATCTATCTCATCTCGAAGGTACCGGACCAGGTGGTCTGGATCGCGCCGCTGTGGCTGCGTTGGACGATGCATGGTATCCAGATCGCGGGCCTTGTCTTCGGTGCTCTTTCGTTCGAACACATGGATATCAGGGAGTTCATGGGATTCAGACAGGTGTGGCGCTATCTCATCCGCCGCGAAGTCGCGGGGAACATCGAGGGGCTAACCGGGAAGGAACTCGTCACCACCGGCGTCTACGGAATTGTACGACATCCCATGTATTTGGCAGGCATTGTTATCGTCACGTTCAGCCCGATTCTCACGACCAGTGGTCTGACCTTTACCCTACTGGCGGACTCCTATTTTCTATTCGGCGTGTTCATTGAAGAACGCAGGTTTCTCAAGATATTCGGGGATGAGTACCGGGAATATATGGAGCGCGTGCCCAGGTTGATACCGCGGTTTTTATCCAGCGGAAGGCGCTGAGGGAGCGGCGGAACAGAAGAACCTTCAGGCGCGGCATTCCCCGGCTGAACGCGGAAAACAACCTTTCATTTTCATGTGGTAACAACCGCTATGTACGGAAGGTCCCGGTACTTCTCTCCGTAGTCCATGCCGTATCCTACTACGAACTTGTCAGGGATCTCGAAACCAAGATAAGCAATCGGTACATCCACGATGCGTCGAGATCGTTTATCAAGCAGGGCGACTATTTTGAGGCTTGCCGGCCCCCGTTCGCTGAACTTTTTGAAGAGACAGTCCAGGGTGTCGCCGGTGTCGATGATCGTGTCGACAAGGAGCACATGTTTTCCCTTGATGTCGGTCCCGATGTCCTTCTTGATAATAATAGTTCTCGATGAGGTTGTAGACGCACCATAACTTGCTGCCTGAACGAACTCAGCCGTGACGGGCAGCGATATATGACGCAGCAGGTCCGCGGAGAAAACGGCGGCGCCCTTCAGGATGCATACGAGGACCAGGTCTTTCCCCGCATAGTCCTTCGATATCTGATCGGCAAGTTCCCGGACTTTTTCCGAAATAGTCTGCTCGTCGAATAATGTCTCCTGGATTTCGGTCATTTGAGAAACCCTCTCCCATCCTCCTATACCCGTTGATAAAAAAACAGGGCAGGATATTTCGAAATCCTGCCGGAGCTTACCCCCGCAGGAATGAGCGGCGGTTGGGAATGACGCTCCGTCCATCATACGCTACGCTGCGGCGATTATTTATTAAAACGTGCGTCCAAAGAGCCCTCGCTCACGTGAAAAAGATACCGCATATCGGTAGAAATGTAAAGAGAGGAAGAATCAGGGAAGAAAGTGTCATGATACAGGTGTTGTCTATATGGAGGAGAGCCGTCTTCTCTCTCCGGGAACAAGAGATAGAGATGGAAGGTCGGTACAAAGTCAGCAGTAATTGCGAAACATCATACTAGCGGGACGAAAATTACGCTCCTGATGATATGTTGGATAGTATGTGCCTTCGGGTGCCGGATGCACACGCCGATGAGAGCTACCTGCCCGTGGAGGAATATTATAAATGAGATATATAATGTAAAGTTTTTCATAAAAATGTCGGTATAGTTTACATTAGTCTGCCGCGAATTTATTAAACTAGTTGATTTTATTTAAATACCATGTTGGCATGTAATTTGCTTTAATTTTCAATGTAATATTGGATTTATAGAAACGGATTCAGGAAAATACATAACTATAGTTGCCTTAAGCGGGTGACAAATCACACCCGGCGCAAATAATATGGCGCTCGTTGAGGCCAAAACCTCACATCAGATCCTAAGGAGCGGCATGTCAAACTCAGCAAGCGAACAAAGACGGCATACACGCTATGATTTTCCCTCGTCAATCGAATATGTCCTGGCATCATCAAAAGACGATGGGGTAGTCCATAAAGGTGTGACGGTCAACATCAGCAGCACCGGCTTGGCTTTATATTTGTTCGACCTGCTCCCCGAGGGGCAGGAGATCATCATCAAGACCGGACTCCCTGTAGACCACCAGGCAGCCAAGGTCCGCTGGATCAAACAACAAAACTCCAGTTTTTATTTTTCCGGCTTGAAATTCATTTAAGCTGTCCTCTGCCGCTCTTCTCGGCATCCCTACCCTGATATGCTTTAAACCGGACTTGACAGAGAAGAGTTTCGGCGGTATAATTAATTCAACGTTAAATGATTCATTGTTAAGCGAGTTGCGCGGGAATGCTATTATGCAGAGAACCAATTATAGGGGCACCAAGGACGAAGTCAGGGCGCTCAGCGCCTACGTTAAGCTGATGAGGGCTGCTGAATCGGTCAGCATGCGGATCCATCGCCATCTCTCGGAGGTCAGGCTGTCGGTGAGCCAGTTCGGAGTCATCGAGGCGCTTTACCACGTGGGGCCGCTCAGTCAGGCGGAAATAGCCAAAAAGGTCCTCAAGAGCGCCGGAAATATTACCATGGTCATTGATAACCTTGAGAAACGGGGACTGGTAAAACGAGCGCGGCAGGAGGCGGACCGCAGGTATTACGAGGTCCGGTTGACCGCGGAAGGGCGGAAACTTATCGGAAGCATATTCCCCCGCCACGCGGCGAATATCGTGGCGGAAATGAAAACCTTGAGCAGCGCGGAGCAGGAAGCGCTCGGACGTATGTGTCGTAAGCTCGGGTTGCGAATCACAAAAAGCTATTCGAAAGGAGGTCATGATGAGTAATAATTTGCCAATGATGGTGGAGTTGA
>JBGPIG010000120.1:0-7738 GCA_041484745.1 Nitrospirota bacterium
GCAAAACATGAAACCACAGAGGGCGCCGAGGAAGGCCTGGGTAAAGCCCAAAAACTTTGAGAGTATATATCAATAAGATGCTCTGTGTTCTCGTGGTGTATATGACAACACAAAACAAACGGCGCTGGTAATAAAAAGAGCCTAGAGGGGGAGGGAGGACACAGAGGAAGTTATCCACACACATTAAAGACCTTCTCTGTGCGCTCTGTGGTTAATTATTGACAATACATCGTTGCTCATCGGGAGGACGTTCATGAAACAATGGAAATGCACGGTCCTTGGATATAGTTACGACCCTGTGCAGTGAACCCCGTTAGAGAACAATATTTCAAATAGGAGGTGTTGGATGTCGAAAAAGACTGCCTTCTGGATATTTTTCATAGGTACTCTGTCCTCCGCAATCCTGTTCCTGGGGCTCACGTGGGACACACACCGGCAGATCGAGACGCTGTCCCATGTAGACAAACTTTCGGACAAGGTTGTTGAGGGGAAGCGGACCTTCGAGAAGTACAACTGCAATGACTGCCATACAATCCTTGGATTTGGAGCCTACTATGCGCCTGATCTCACGAAGGTCGTGCAGCGTATCGGCGAGGACGGCATCCGGTTCGGTGTAAAGGATCCGGCCAAGGCCTTTGCAGCATCGTGGCGTAAGATGCCGAATCTGAAAGTCACGGACGCCGAGATCGACAATCTCATCGCATTCTTCACCTGGGTCGGGAACATCGAGAACGGCGACTGGCCTCCTCAGGACAGTAAAAAGCGCCTCTCCCGCGGCGAAGAGAGAATGGTCGTTGGCGCAGCAGTGTCGCCGGGCGCAGCGGTATTTCAAACCCGCGGATGCATGAACTGCCATTCCCTGAATGGCACCGGCGGGAGTTTCGGGCCGGCCCTCGATACGATCGGCAGGAAGTTGAACCGGGAACAGATTGAGCGCTATATCAGGAGTCCGAAGACAGTAAACCCGAAGGCCCTGATGCCCGCGCAGACGACGCTCTCGGAAAAAGAGTTCGAAGCAGTCGCTGAGTTCCTGACGAATTTTAAATAGGGAGGCTACGATGGAATACCGCTCACAAAAAATCGCGTACTGGTATTTTGCCATTGCCCTGCTCCTGTTTACCCTACAGGTAGTTATGGGGCTCTGGCTTGCATACAATTACAGCTTTACGGTGCCGCAGGGGATTGTGGATAATTTCTCATTTGCCACGGCTCGCGCCATGCATACGAACCTTCTCGTGCTCTGGATGCTTCTCGGGTTCATGGGAGGCACATACTACATCGCGCCGGAAGAGACAAAGAGCGAGATATATTCCCCCCGGCTCGCCTGGTTCCAGCTCATCGCGCTGGTCTCTACCGGTGTGGTCGCCCTGGTAGGTTTTATTTTCGGCTGGACACAGGGAAGGCCGCTCCTGGAAATCCCGACGACCCTCGATTTCGTCGTAGTTGCGGGCGCACTCGTATTCCTGTTCAATGTCGGGATGACCATGTACCTGGCAAACCGCTGGACCGTGATTCAGGGTACCCTCCTCGGCGGGCTGCTCTTTCTGGCGCTCCTGTATCTATTCGGCATACCGTTCTACAAAAACGAGGTGATAGACTGGTATTACTGGTGGTGGGTCATTCATCTCTGGGTGGAAGGCGCCTGGGAACTCGTCACCGCCGCCATTTTCGCCTTCGTTCTGATGAAGCTCACGGGTGTTGACCGACAGGTCGTGGAGAAGTGGCTCTATGTCGAGGTCGGTCTCTTCCTCTTCACCGGGATCGTCGGGACAGGCCACCACTACTACTGGATCGGCGCGCCGAAGTACTGGCTCTGGTTCGGAGGTATATTCTCGGCCCTGGAGCCGCTCCCGATCCTGCTGATGCTGATCGACACCATGAACCACGTAAATCAACGCCAGACGAAAATAATCAATCCGCTCACCTGGACCATAGCGATCGGATGCGCGGTGATGCATATGATCGGCGCCGGCGTATGGGGGTTCATGCACACCCTCCCGCAGATCAACTATTATACCCACGGTTCGCAGGTCACGGTTTCGCACGGTCATCTTGCGTTCTTTGGGGCCTACGCGCTCCTGAATATCATGGTCTTCTATTACGCCATGCCGAAGATCAAGGGGATCGAGGTTTATGATGATTCCCGCGGAAAAGTTGCGTTCTGGACCATGACCACCTCGATGATGCTTATGGGGCTTTCATTCGGCATTGCCGGCGTAGTACAGTCCTATATCGAGCGGGTGCTCGGCATGGGTTATATGGTCGCCCAGTCCTATATGCGACTTTGGCTTGGCGTCACGTTCTTTCTCGGGCTCTGTTTTTTCGGGGGATTGTTGATCATGGTAACCGACCTTCTGACCCTGCGGCCTGCGAAGAAAGCTGCATGAGGAGGTCATAATGAAAAAATCACCGGTAGTGGACCAGGACCTTTGCATCGGCTGCGGGCACTGTGTGGAAGTCTGTCCGCTGGTGTTTGAGCTCATTGATGAAAAATCAAACGTTGTCGGCCGGGACAAATGCGGGAACTGCAATTGCCAGGAGGCGATCGATACCTGCCCGGTCCAGGCGATCAGCTGGGGCGAACAGTAGGGATGGCGATCATAACAATGCATGGTTGCTTTGGCGGGCTGCGTTCACCACGGCGTGATGAATACGACGAGGGCTGAAGGGGCGGAATGCTATCACGATTGCTTCTAGTATCTGAATTTCGACAGCTTGGAGAAGCCCCTGGTTACCACAGGGGCTTTCTTATTGATGGTGCGGAATATCGAAGGAAATACTGATAACGCTGACCAGGACAGGGATGCCGCCACCACCATTTGACTGAGCTCTCGAAGAAACACGGAATCCGGATAAAAGGGCGCTGACTTTTGATATCCAACAGTGTATAATCATCAAAATTTCATGGGAAAGCTTTGCATGGCCCCCATACAGCTTTTATTGAGTGTTGCCGGTAAGGAGATGCATGATAACAAAACCAGTGATTCTGTGCGTCGATGACGAACCATTAAACTTGTTGGTACTGGAAGGCGTGCTGGTCCCGAAGGGATATGACGTCATCCCTGCCGCGGGGGGCAGAAAGGCCCTTGAGATCATCGAGGGCCAAAAGGTCGATATCGTGCTGCTGGACGTGATGATGCCGGAAATGAACGGATTTGAAGTGTGCAAAAATATTAAGAACAACGAGCGATTGAGAAATATCCCCGTTGTATTGATTACGGCGCTTACTTCAAAAGAGGACCGCATAAAAGGCATAGAAGCGGGGGCGGAGGATTTTATATCGAAGCCCTTTGATTTCGGCGAGATCCTTGCCAGAATAACAATGCTTCTCAAAGTAAAGGGTCTGAACGAAAACCTTATCAATGCCTATAGTAACATCGCCAGTCTCACCTCCTATGGTGAGGAGGTAATAAAGACCTTCCGCCCCGAGAAGTTCAACTTTATTGAAAAAATAGGCAGTATTGTGAACAAGATCATCAGACAGACCGGTGATAAGGATAAACCGCGCCAGATAATCGTCGGCATGCGCGACGAAGGCGATTCTTTTCAGTGGCACCGGTACGAGTTTGTCACGCGAGAATTGAACAGGACCTTGTTGAATGTGGACCTCCAGCAATCACTGAATCTGCCGGAGGAGGGCGACTCGCTCATTGTTTACCTCAATGAGGCCGACCTCGCGAAAGCGGAATATAGCGCGGTGACACAAAAACTGGCGTCCAACGGGCTGAACGTCTCAACCATGGTCTGTTACCTGAGCGATTTTTTCTGTGTTTTAGCCTTGAATTATGATAGGGATGTTACCGCCTATGACGCATCGCTCCTGAATAACCTGGTCATGCAGACGCTCTTTCTGCGGTCTCTCTCCCTGCAGATAAAAGAGGTCGAGGACGCTTTTGGATATACGGTTCACGCCCTCGCGAGGGCCGCCGAGGCCAACGATGAGGATACCGGCAACCATATCGTCCGGGTCGGCGAATATTGCGGCGTGATCGCCAGGAACCTGAATATGCCGGACAAGCATGTCCAGGCCATTACCGTGCAGGCACAGATGCATGATGTGGGAAAGATCCACATTCCCCCCCAGATATTGAAAAAGCCCGGCCAGCTTACGCCGGAAGAATGGGAAGAGATGAAGAAGCATACCCTGTATGGCGCGCGGATCCTTGGTAATCATGCGCGCTTTGCCATGGCAAAAAGCATTGCGCTCTCCCATCACGAAAGATGGGACGGAGGCGGATATCCGCATGGCCTGAAAGGCGAGCAGATACCGATCGAAGGAAGGATGCTGAATATCGCCGACCAGTATGATGCTCTGAGAAATATGCGTGTATATAAACCCGCTTTTGACCATCAGAAAACATGCCGTATTCTTATGGAGGGCGACGGACGGAGCATGCCGCACCACTTCGATCCTCGGATACTCAGGGCATTTAAGGAAACCGCTGCTCAATTCGAAGAGCTCTATGAAAAGCTCAGGGGATGAACCAGGGTGAGTACCGTTTACGCCACAGATAAAGGGTGACCATGAAAATATTAATAGTTGATGACGACCCAAATATCAGGACCGTCGTAAGGCTGATCATCGAACATCACGGTCATCAGGTCATTGAGGCCGGAGACGGGCAGGAAGGATTTGAAAGGGTTCTCCAGCATAAACCCGACGCTGTAATCTGCGACGGCCTGATGCCGAAGATGGACGGCTTTCAGTTTTTAAGGGCCGTTAAGCGGGATGAAACACTGAGCCAGATCCCGTTTGTTTTTTATACCGCGATTTATACCGGCGAGAAGGACCGGGAATTCGCGCTCTCGCTCGGAGCGGACGCATTGATCGTCAAACCAAAGAGACCGGATGAATTTTGGAACGAGTTTACCGCGGCGCTTGAGGCGCACGCAGTGAAACGGGACCAGGCTGTTCGTACGCTATCTGCCGATTCGGAGGAGGAAGATCTCAGAAATTACTCCCGGATGGTGGCGTCCAAGCTTGAAGTAAAGGTCCGTGAGCTGGAGATGATCATTGCAGAGCATGAACAGACAAAGGCGGCCTTGCAACAGAGCGAAGAAGGGTATCGGCTCCTTTTCGAAAGTAACCCGTCTCCCATTTGGGTGTACGACCTTGAGACGCTGGCATTCCTTGCCGTCAACGAAGCCGCGGTCCGGCAATACGGGTATTCTCGCCACGAATTTCTTTCCATGACCATCAAGGACATCCGGCCTCCCGGGGACGTCCCCGCGTTCCTTACCAGGATAATGAAAATTAAAGAAGGCAAAGAAGGCGGTGGACAACCGGAGATATGGCGGCATCAAAAAAAGAGCGGGACCATAATAGAAGTTGAAATTATCGGGCATACGCTGACGTTCGCGCAGAGGCGTTCCCGATTAGTACTTGCGAATGATGTCACCGAGCGCATACATCTGGTAAGGTTAATTCGCAATTCAGCCAATGAATGGAAGCGTACATTCGACGCCATGAGAGACGCCATTGCCTTGCTGGACGGGGAGGATAGAATACTCCGGTGCAACAGTGCAATGGCAACGCTCCTGGGGAAACAGTTCACGGAGATCGTCGGGGGAACATGCTCGGAGACCATCTATGGCGGGCGGGAGGACCTCGAAGCCTGTCCGAGTGTCCTTGCCCGGAAAACGCTGCGGCGAGAAACGAGGGACTTGCTGTTCCACGACCGATGGTTTGAGGTCACGGCCGACCCCCTTATTGACGATGCCGGCAAATTCATCGGCGCCGTCCACATCATGATGGACATTACCGAGCGCAAGCAATTGGAGGACGCGCTCAAGGCGGCAGTTGAACGGGCTGAAGACGAAAAGGCCAAATCCGAGAGTATTATTGCGGCCATTGGAGACGGCATCACCATACAGGACAGGGATTTCAAGATCCTGTATCAAAATCAGGCGGCCATAAATATGATAGGAGACCATGTCGGGGAACCGTGTTACCTGGCATATGAGAAGAGGGAACAGCGATGCGAGGGGTGTCCTGTCGCGATGGTGTATGAAGACGGTGAAGTCCATACCACGGTCAGGTCCGCGCCCACCGGCAAAGGCATCATGTATTTCGAGATCACCGCTTCTCCTTTACGGGATTCAACGGGGAATATCATGGCGGGAATCGAGGTTGTCCACAACATCACGGAACGCAAGAGAAACGAAGAAGCTTTGCGGACCAGCGAAGAAAGGCACCGCCTGATCTTCCAGGGCTCTCCGGTCGGCATATTCCACTACGATACCGGTCTGATCATCACGGATTGCAATGAACGGTTCATTGAGATCCTGAAAACAAAACGGGAAAAGCTCATCGGGCTGGACATGCATACGCTGAGAGACCAGCGTGTGCTTCCGACCCTGCAAGCGGCAATGTCGGAGGAGGAAGGCCGGTACGAAGGAGCGTATACAGCGACAACGAGTTCCGCCGAGATATGGGTTTCCATGCGGACGGCCCCGCTGTCCGATCAGAAGGGGAATGTCAAAGGCGGGGTCGGGATCGTAGAGGATATCACGGAACGGAAGAAGCTGGAAGAGCAGATATTCCGGACGAAGCAAGACTGGGAATATACGTTTAACAGCATTACGGACATGGTCACGGTCCATGACAAGGATTACAACATCATCCTCGCTAATAAGGCCGCGGAAAAAATACTGGGCCTGCCTTTTCTGGAAAATGAGCCGGGAAGCAAGTGCTTCAAGTATTACCACGGGACAAGCGTTCCTCCCGAGGGGTGCCCGAGTTGCGGCTGCCTTCAAACCGGATTGCCAGCCACGTTTGAAATATTCGAGCCCCATCTCAAAATGTTCATCGAGATACGGTCGATCCCGCGGTTCGACAGCAATAATCAATTAATAGGTTTGATACATGTCGTACGGGACATAACGGAGCGCAAAAAGTCGGAAGAGACGATCGCACGATACAGCAAGGAGCTTACCGCGCTGAATATGGCGTCCGATACCCTCATGCTCATTACCAACCTGAGGGACATCTATGAAGAGATCTGCAACATTATCTATTCGGTTTTCGATCTCAAGATGGTCTGGATCGGGGTCATCGAGAAAGGAAGTTTCGAGATAAAACCCGTCGCTTTCACGGGCAGCGAGGAGGGATATCTTTCATCCGTCAGGATGACGTGGGACGACTCGGCCGCGGGCAATGGGCCTTCAGGGATGGCGATCAAGACAAAGACCCCGCACAGCACCACAATCAATGATCCTCATTTTGCCATGTGGAAGGAAGAAGCGCGTAAACGCGGCTATTTGGCCTCGTTGGCAGTCCCACTCATTTATGCCCGGGACAAATGCCTCGGCGCATTGAATTTCTATAGTGTTAACCCTGATTATTTCACTCCCGACCGGATACAATTGTGCCAGATATTCGCCAACCAGGCGGCCATTGCAATTGAAAACGTACGGCTCATCGAAGGACTTGAGGTAAAGGTCGTTGAAAGGACCAAAGAACTCGAGGGCGCATATACCGAACTCCAGACCATCAACCAGGAGCTTGTTCTCCGGCGGGAGGAGGCCGATGCCGGGAGCCGGTCGAAGAGCGACTTTCTCGCCAATATGTCGCATGAACTCAGGACCCCTCTGAACGCGGTCATCGGACTGAGCCAGGTGCTTCTGGAGCAGACCTTCGGGCCTCTCACGGTCAAGCAGATGGAATACCTGGAAGGTGTCAGGCAGGCAGGAAATCACCTGCTCGCTCTCATCAACGATATCCTCGACCTCTCAAAGA
>JBGPIG010000121.1:0-7699 GCA_041484745.1 Nitrospirota bacterium
ATGAAAATACACAAAAGACTCATAATCCTGGTCGGCCTCGGCATGCTCCTGATCATGACGATCGCGATGTTCTCCCTCCAGGACAACGCCGCGACCCTTTCCCTCTCCACGAAGGGGGTCGGAGAGGTTTTTTCAGAATTTCAGCTGGTTTGGTCCATAGAAAAAAAAATTGCGGACATGTCACTGTCAATACATCACTTCATGGAAAGCGGCAACAAAAAACATCGATCCTCGTACGAAACCGCCCGCGCCCGGGTACGCGAATTGCTGCAGGATATTTACCGGCCGGAACACTCGCGGCAAGAGATGACAATCCTTGAGTCTCTGTCCGTTCATATACATGAAATGGACAAAATCTCAGAACGCCTATTCTCTCTCCAGGCCCTCAACCGTACCGATCGAGCGCTTGCCCGGAACGATGTCGATGCGCTCGACAAACTGATCGAATCAACGGAGAAGGACATCGAACGGTATCAGGAGGAGAACACGATCCGGATGGGCAAGATCGCGGTGCAGCTGCGGGAAAATAAGACGCGGATCACAGTTCTCTTCATCACGAATCTGGTCGTATCGGTCATGTTTCTCCTCGCGTTCGGCGTCTATCTCTACCGGAAGGTGTCCGCACCCCTTTCTGAAATGTGGAAAGGCACGGAGGAGATCAGCCGCGGCCACCTCGACTACCGGATCCAGGTGCAGGGAGCGCGTGATATCGCTCTGCTGGCCGAGCGGTTCAACGAGATGACCCTGAAGCTCAAGCAGGCGTATATGGAACTGGAACAAAGACTCCTCGAACGTACGCAGGAACTCTCCGCTCTCGATGCCGTCGCGCTTACCCTGAGCGTATCAAGAAGCCTGAAGGATATGCTCACTAAATCACTGGACCACCTCTTCGACAGTCTGGCCTCCCTGGAGCCGCGGGGAGGGGTTTTTCTGTGTGATCCCGACGGGAAGGTCCTGCATTTGGTGGTCCACAAAGGACTTTCTCCGGACTTTGCCCGTCAAGAGGAAACGATCCCTATGGGCGAATGTCTGTGCGGCATAGTTGCCCAAACAGGGGAGATACTGTATTCGGAGAAATGCAGCGATGACCTGCGCCACACGCGCGGCGGGGGTGCGGACGCGCATTCCCATATCATCATCCCGATCAAGTCGAGGGGCATCGTCCTGGGGGTCATCTTTCTCTATCCACAAAAGGATTTCACGCTGAAATCTCCCGACATTCAGATGCTGGACACGATCGGCTCGCAGATCGGTCTGGGGGTCGAGAACTTCCGCTTCTACGCCGAGGTGAAAGAATCGAGCGAAAAATACTGGGACCTTTTCGAGAATTCGCGGGATATCCTCTTCACCATGGACACGGCAGGCAGTCTTACCGCCGTGAATAATGCCGCGGAGCGTTTTTTTGGCTATTCCAAGGTCGAACTCGTCGGGAAGACCGTCCTGGACTTTTTCACCACCCCCAAGGACATCGAGACCGCCCATCGGATAATTGCCGGAACAGAAGACACGACGCACCGCGTATTCGAGTTCGAGGCCGTCAAGGGGGACGGCAGCCATGCGTTCCTCGAAGTGATCCTCCGGAAGCTGATCAGGAACCAGGCCCTCATAGGTTTTCAGGTTTCCGCGAGGGACGTGACCGAACAGAAAAACCTGCGGGAGATGCTCCTCAAATCCGAGCGACTGGGCGCCATCGGGCAATTGGGTGTTGCCGTGCGCCACGAGATCAACAATCCCCTCTCGACCATCATCGGCAACGTAGAACTGCTGATAGAGCGGTACGAGGGAAAAGACCGGGACCTTGTGGCGCGGCTGGAGGCGATCCTGAACAACTCGCTCAGAATCGCCGAGACCATCAAGCGAATGCAGGAGATCAAGCAGGACAAGGTCGTGGAATATCTCAAGGGCATCAAGATGACGGACTTGAAGTAGCGGAAGTGGACATTGATAAATACGAATCATCTATTTCATAGATTCAATCCTCCCATGATACAGCGTCTGTGCCGGATGCGGGGTCACGTGGCGGCACTCTCGCTGTTCATCTGTATTCTCATCGTCCCGTTCTCAGCGCATGCGGAACTGGTGGACCACATCGTTGCCGCGGTCAACTATGAGGTGATCACCGCGAGCGAACTGGCGTACACCCTCGCGCTGAATGCGCGGCTCGGCGCGGACAACCGGGACCGGAAAACGATCGAGACGGAGACCTTCGAGGGTTTGATCACCAGACGGCTGCTCGTCCAGGAGGCCCGCAGGCTCAGGTTCGTTGAGATTACCGACCAGGAGATCGGCGCCGAGGACGACAAACTCAGAAAGCGCTTCGGTTCCGACCGGATCGTTGAAGACTTTTTAAAGGAACAGAACATGAGCGCGCGGGAACTCAGCCGCGTGCTCGGCGAACGGCTGTTGGTCGAGCGGTTTGTGGAGAAGAAGGTAGGCCTTTTCGTTCGGGTGAGCCGGGACGAGGCGCAGAGTTATTTCGACGCGCATGCCTCCGAGTACACGGGCAAACGTTTTCAGGATGAACAAAAAACCATTTCCACGCTCCTGATGGAGCGGAAGGTCGGACAACAGCTTGAGCAGTACGTCGCGGAACTCCGCAGCAAGGCGGACATCCGGATAAACGCTCACTAGCAGGTGCGGAGGGATTGCATTTCATCCGGTCCCGCCGCCGCTTCCAGGGTTGACAGCAGCGCAATCACTGTGCTATGGTAATATAGAAAGAGAGGAGGCAACCATGGGGAATAGACGCATCGCGGGGTTTGTCCTGGCAGCCGTGCTGAGCACCACTCCACTTGCAGGGTATGCGGCGGATGAGCTCTCCGATACACAGACGGCGGCAAAGCACGTGGAACAGGGCATTGCGCACCTGAAGGCAAACAACCTTGACGCGGCCATCAGCGAATTCGAGGAATCCAACGAGATTCTTCCCGATGCAGAATCATCCTATTACCTGGGCTATGCGTACTACCTGAAAAGCAGGAAGGACAACGGAGAGAACCGAAAAAAATCGTTGGAATACTTTGAACAGGCCTACGAGATAGACCCGAACTTCTCTCCGGCGCGATACAAGACGGTCGAGCCGACGCCGGAGCCAACGACGCCTGCCCCACCATCATCGGAGGAACAGCCGAAGCCATAAGTAACTAAACCCCGGTCGTATGCACGGCCGGGGTTGATACGAGGTAGCGTGTCATTGATCTCCCGCCGAATCACGGCCGTTCGTCATCAGCTCAAGCTCCCCTAATAACCGCAGGGCATCTTCCCGGTTTGCGCCGCAATACGCCTCTGTTGCCTGATACGATATACACACGGCCGGCCGGTCGGGTTTCTCGTACAAGCGGCAGCGATTGTCCGTCGTAAGCTGTGCGCAGCGGACGCTGGCCGGTTTTCCATCGGGCATCCCCGGGATCGGTGATGAAAGCGAAGGTGCTATACAGCATGCACCGCACCCGATCAGACATTCCATTCTTTTCAAGACAACAGTCCTCCCCTTTTTCCGCGCTTCTCAATAATGATGGTCTCGTAAAAAGTCTGATTTAACCGCAGAGCCGCGGAGAACGCAGAGGAAACCGATTAATTCTTATGGTTTTATACTCCGCGTCTCGGCGTCTCCGCGGTCGATTTTGACTTCTTACGAATATATCAATGATGCTCTCTTACTATTCCGCGTACTGATTTTAATCGCGCAGTCTCAGCAAAGATCCGCAGGAAGAACAGCGATAGCAGTAGGTCCTGCCCAAAAGGCCCATGAATACGTAGTCCGGCCTGCCGCAGTCGCATCGCTTGCGCAGCAGAGCGATTCTGTAGTTCATCAGCATGACCAGAGGCTGGATAACGGCCGCCGAAAGCGCAAGGATTACAAAGGCGCTATATCCCCACCAACCCATCCGGGTCCCCGCAAAAAGGAGGAGCGCGAACAAGACCGGCACGAGGAAAATACCGGCAATGAACTCTTTGATGATCTTCCTGTTTTCTTCGGGGATGGTGACGTCGTTGAAGAGTTCAACGAGCTTGCCGCCTGCTTCATCGGTCAGCCTCCTCCCGCATTGACGACAGGCTATTTTCACAGAGATCGTGGGCTTATCGCCGGCGTGCATAACGCCGTTTTTTATCCAACCTTCATACCGGGGAAGTCCCCGGAAACCGCACTGCGAACATGACAATTCGACATTCCAGCCATGCGTATGCGTGATGGCACTCCGGTATTTACCGAGGAGAGAACTCATTGGCTACTTTCCTGACCCGGACAAGCCGGAACCAAAAGGCGTCTCACGCAAAGCCGCAAAGAGCGCAAAGGGAACCTTAGAGTCAAAATCTTTTTTTTGGTTTAAAACCAAAAGCAAGCCGTGGTTTAAGATTTTCTTGGCGTCCTTTGCGTCTTTGCGCGAAATAATATTGCCATTTTGGGTAGAATGTATATTTTTAGTAATGGACCTGTCGGTGATGCATGAGGGCTTCCGCACGATCATGCTCACGAGAGTTTCTGTTTCTTGAACGCGACCAGTCTGTTGGTATGTGCCAGCAGTCTCTCGAACTCCTTGAAATGGAGCGATTGGGGACCGTCGGAAAGAGCCTGCTCCGGCTCGGGATGGACCTCGATCATTACCCCATGCGCACCTACTACAACAGCAGCCAGTGTCAGGGGAGACACGAGGTCTCTCTTGCCGGTGGCGTGGCTCGGATCAAACATGACCGGGAGATGGGTCATTTTCCTCACCAGAGGAATGATCGCGAGGTCAGCCGTGTTCCGGGTCGCCGTCTCGAAGGTCCGGATGCCGCGTTCGCAGAGGACGACATCGGGGTTGCCGCCAAGCAAAATGTATTCAGCGGAACCAAGCCATTCCTCCACGGTGGCAGAGAGCCCTCGCTTGAGGATAACCGGCTTCTTGATCTTGCCGACCTCGGTCAGGAGATCAAAGTTCTGCATGTTCCTCGCGCCGATCTGGAGAATATCGACCTTTTCGGCGACGAGTTCCACATGTTCGGGGCTCACGATCTCCGTAACGACGAGAAGCCCGGTCTCCTTCCTGACCTCTTCGAGCAGGTCCAGACCCGCTTCGCGAAGCCCTTGAAAACTGTGCGGACTCGTCCTGGGCTTATATGCCCCTCCGCGCAGGACCGGGACACCCGCCTTTTTGAGGAACAGTGCGGTCTTCATGATCTGGTCCCTGCTCTCGACCGCGCAGGGCCCGGCTATCATGAGGAAGGGCGCCGGCCCGCCGATCTTGACTCCGCCTCCGAGGGCTACCACGGAATCTCTCGGGTGAAAATCGCGGCTCACGAGCTTATAGGGCTTCGTCACATGGATGATCTCCTGGATCGCCTTGTTGTTCCGGAGCGGAGAGTCGTCCACGTATCCCTGGTTTCCGATCACGCCGATCGCCGTCCGCTCGGCCCCGGGGATGGCAATCGGCTTGAGCCCCATCTTCGTAATGGTCCTTTTGATATGCGCGACATCCTTGTCCGTCGCCGAATGATGCAGTACGATAAGCATGGAGTAACTCCTGATGTTATTTTTGTTCCCGTTTCCTGCGCACCGTGATGCTTTCACCGCCGATGCCCCAGCTGTCGGTCTCCACTTCCGCAATGACCACGACCGTGGTCACGGGGTCCTTGCCCAGAATGTCCTTAAGCATCTTCGTTACGCCCTGAATGAGCCGCGCCTTCTGTTCCGTCGTGGCGCCTTCCTTGGTTATTTTGATATTAACGTACGGCATGTCACCCTCTCCTCTTCTCTTCTCTTCCGGATTATCCGGCAGCGCGAATACCACGCCGGGTATCATCATTTCCCCCACGCACTCCCGGCAGGCTTCACACCGGCAACTTGATTTTATAGCGGATGGCGAACATCCGCAAGATGAATGTCACCACAATGCAGGCCGTGACGGCTATGATCTCATTGCCGCCGGAACGCGCAACCAAGAGATAACTCCACGCGCCGAGGAACGAACAGGTGGCGTACAGCTCCGTTCTCTGAAAAACATAGGGTATTTCATTGCAAATGATATCGCGGATGACGCCGCCGAAAACCCCGGTAGCCACACCGAGCAAAGACGACACAAAAACGGCGCAACCCATTTTATCAGCGACCGATGCGCCCGAGGCGCTGAAGGACCCGAGCCCCAGCGCATCAAGCACCAGCACGACCATCACCAGGTTCTTTTTACTGAATAGATCGAGTATCGATATGGCGGCCGCGATCGACAAAACCAGCACGAGAACGGCATATTCGTAATGCTCGATCCAGAACAGAGGATGCCGATTCAGGATGATATCGCGCAGCGATCCTCCGCCGAAGGCCGTGATCATGGCCACGGAATAGACGCCGATAATGTCCATCCCCTTCCTCCGGGCCTCATAGATGCCCGTAAGAGCAAAAGCGATGATGCCGAGGACCTCGATTGTTTTGATGAGAGTGTTCATATACGTTTGATATTCAGGTGGGTACCACCTTCAGCCTTCAGTCGTACAACCTTCAACCTGAATAATTACAAATATCATTCTTTACTAACGAACAGTCTGGTAAATTTCCTCGAGCACGCCCAACGCACGTCCCGGCTCATGCACCGCCGCAGCCCTTGCCTCTTTCCACCTGCGCCTCAGTTTCTTCACGTCCTCACCCTTCTTTTCTTTGGCCTTAAGCTTCCCGTCAATCGCATCAAGCCGCGCAAGGGCATCTCCGATCCCTTTCTCCAGATTGCGGTATTTCACGGGATCGGATTTCGGGATCGAGAAATCTCCGCTCGTTTTCCAGATGTCGCCCAAATATCGCCAGGCGGCGAAATTTACCGATCTCCCTCCGGGCATAAGTACGATCTCTGAGGTTGCCTGAATGTCCTTCACGCGAAGACCGTCCTTGTCAGCCACGACCTGCTGACTTCCGAAGAACGGCTCTGCGCCTTGTGTGTCGAAGTACTTCCAGGTCACATTCGCGATCTGCGTCTCTGAATCATGACAACTGCCGCAGGTCCGTGACTTGCCGAGCGGATGCGCAACCTGCTCAACCTGCAACCAGGCAAGATAGTTGTTGTTCCCGCCTGGGAAGCTGAAGGTGCCGAGGAGCACATAGGCATCCTTGGTCTCTCCCTTGGGCCAACGGAAATGAAGGCCGGGCTTCGGCGCGATCGTTTCTTTGATGCCCCCGACGCTGTTCGGCCAGATCTTTGTCGGCATCCACGCGCCATCGCGGTTCTTGATCAGGATCGGCGGCCCCTGCGGCCCATAATACAATGAATATTTTTTAAAGGGGTTCGGTTTGGACAACGCCATGCCCGGCCCCCATGAGGTCATCTCGTAGCCGCCGAGGACCTTCACGTGACATGCTTCGCACGTCATGTGCTTGTGCACGCTTACGGCCATTGCCCGCTCCGCTTCAATATGGCAATCCTGGCACGTCGCCCTGCGCTCGATATGTCCCATGCCGCCCGGACCGCTTTGGTGACAATCAACGCAATCGAGCTTGTTCGCGACGTGCGCGTCCTCCGGCAAACCGGCCGGCTCGGAAAACTCCTTACCGAGATAACTGTCCCCTCTTCTCCGTTCCATTGTACCAGCATGGCAAACAAAGGTGCTCCTGCCGCCTCCCGTGCAATTGGCCGCGGGCGGTATGCGGCTCATCGCGTGGACCCCGCGCTCGAGTGTGGGGGTATAATGGCAGTCAAGACAGCCGGTATGGCAGATGTTGCACGCCTTCTGCTTG
>JBGPIG010000122.1:0-7654 GCA_041484745.1 Nitrospirota bacterium
CATGTGTCCAATCGTCATTTTCGGCAGGGCGCCCACGTGTACGAACGACGGGGCGCGGATCTTGATGCGGTATGGCCTGCCGCTCCCATCGCTCACAATATAGAAACCCAGCTCGCCTTTTGCACCTTCCGTGGCCACGTACACTTCGCCCTTGGGCATCGGGACCCATTTGCTCATGAGCACGAATTGGTGCGCCAACGTCTGCATGCTCTGCATTACCTTCATTTTCTCGGGAATCGCATAGCGAGGATCATCGGTCGTTATCGGACCGGGCTGCATCATGTCGAGGCATTGTTTGATGATACGGTTGCTCTGGCGCATCTCGTTGATTCGCACCAGGTACCGGTCATACACGTCCCCGTTTTTGCCGAGCGGTACGTCGAACTCCACTTTATCATATGCCGCATAGGGCTCTACCTTGCGAAGGTCATAGTTCACTCCCGAGCCCCTGAGCGCGGCCCCGGTCAGACCGTAATTGACCGCCTCCTCGGCGGTCATCACACCGATGCCGACCGTGCGGTCGAGGAAGATGCGGTTCTCGCGGATAAGCGTGTCATACTCTTCAAGCCTCTTGGGGAATAGTTCGGTGAACTCGCGGCATTTGTCGATAAAATCCCGGGGAACATCATTCCGCACTCCGCCGATGCGTGCATAGCTCACGGTCTGCCTCGCGCCGGATGCCATTTCAAGCAGATCAAGGACAAGTTCCCTCTCTCGAGACGCGTAAAAAATGACCGTTGCGGCGCCAAGATCAATGACGCTGCTGCCGAGCCAGATGAGGTGGGCGCTGAGCCGGCTAAGCTCGGCGGTAAGCGTCCTGATGAACTGCGCCCGCTCCGGCACGGTGATGCCCGCAAGCTTCTCCACGGCCACCACGTAGCCGAGGTTGTTGTTCATGCAGGAAATATATTCCAGCCGGTCGGTCATAGGGATAATCTGATGGTAGGTCCTGCTCTCCATCCATTTTTCGATCCCGCGATGGAGGTAGCCGGGACGGGGGTCACAGCCCACCACGGTCTCACCCTGGAGGTCGAGCACCAGCCGCAGAACACCATGCGTGCTCGGGTGCTGCGGTCCCATGTTCAGGGTGATCTCTTTTTGGACTACTTTTTTTTGTTCGGTATCAAGAGGAGACATGTTCTCACCATGAAATTGCAAATCTCAAATTCCAAATCCCCAATAATATCCAAATTCGAAATCCCAATTTCCAAAACATTTGTAATTTCATGCTGATAATTTTGAAATGTATTTGGGATTTGATGCTTGTTATTTGGTGCTTGTTCTTAAATCAATATCCTTTCAACGGATATTCTTTCCTGAGCGGGTGCCCTTCCCAGTCCTCGGGCATGAGTATCCTGCGAAGGTCCGGATGTCCATCGAACGTGATCCCCATGAGATCATACGTTTCTCGTTCATGCCAGTTCGCCGTCTGCCAAATCGAGGAAACCGTATCAATGCGCGGATCATCCTCCGGCACCCTGACCTTCAGCCGGATACGGTGGTGATGGAGGGTCGATATCATATTGTACACGACCTCAAACCGCGGACCCGCGTCTCCGGGATACTGGGAATAATCGACTGCCGTAAGATCCGCAAGATGGTCCATTTTGATGGTGGGCTCGTCCCGCAGGAAGAGGCAAACGTCCCTGATCCTGTCCTTCTTGAGCGATACGCCCACCTGCCCCGCATGCGTCGTCGTGCCGAGCACCTGGCCTGCGAATTTTTCTTCTATTGTTTTGGCGATCTGTAAGGGATCCATACGACCTCTGAACTCACTATCAAAAATATACGATTCACAATTAATTGATGAGGCATACTGATACTGTGTGGTCCGGTGCCGCTGGTACGTAGACATTGTTCTCAGTATTGATATTGCCGTGATGGGTCTACTTACGGACGTAATGCTCTTTTTGGATCTTTTCCTGCAGCTTGATAATGCCGTTCATGAGGGCCTCGGGCCGCGGCGGGCAGCCGGGGATGTAGACATCCACAGGCACAACGTTGTCCACGCCCTGTACCACGCTGTAGGTATTGAAGATCCCGCCGGAACTGGCGCAGCTCCCCATGGCGATGACATACCGCGGCTCGGGCATCTGGTCATACACTCGCCGCACGACCGGGGCCATCTTCTTGGTCAACGTTCCGGCCACCAGGAGGAGGTCGGACTGCCTCGGCGAAGGGCGGAAGACCGTGCCGAACCGGTCAAAATCATGCTGGGGAGCGGCAATATACGCGATCATCTCGATGGAACAGCACGCAAGCCCGAACGTCATCGGCCAGAGAGAATAGGCCCGTGCGGAGTTCAGGAGCCAGTCAAGCTTCGTGGTAATGTATCCTTCTTCAAAAACATTCTGGATTACTCCCATTCGAGGGCCCCCTTCTTCCACGCGTACACGTATCCCACAAGGAGGATGGCGATAAAGATCACCATTTCCACGAAGCCATACAAGCCGATGTAGTTATAGGCCACGGCCCAGGGATAGAGAAACACTGCTTCGATATCGAATATGAGGAACAGCATGGCGATGATATAATAACGAATGGAGAACTTCTGATGGGCGTCCGAGAAGGGGGTGATGCCGGACTCGTAGGTCATCAGCTTTTCGGGATAGGGGTTCCTCGGCCGGATGATCCAGCTGAAGACAATCATCCCGATGCCGACGGCGGCGCCGAGCAGCAAAAATACAACTACGGGTAGAAAGTGTTCCGGAAGATAGGTACCTGGTGTCATACACTACTCCCTACTATTAAATTTTAATTAGCAGAACATCTGAAACTCGTGCATAGTATGACAAGTAAAATAGTTTGTCAAGCAAAACATTACTTCCGGACAAAAATGGTTTTGTATCACAAAAAATACGGTTATGAAAGTGCGCTTTTCCGAAATCATACCCCCTTGATTTCCTCCTGACGATACCGTACAATGTGATCGAAAGGGATAAGATCGCTATGGATCCTTACTCCAGAGACCAGCTTCTGTCGTTCTATAATTTCCACCTGAAAAAATTCGGCGACCGGCCCGAAGCGCTCCGCTGGACGCCGCAGGGCCAGCTCAAACGTTACCAGACCCTCGCCGATATCGCGCCGGCTTCGGAACTGAACAATGCGACGGTGCTTGACTATGGGTGCGGCACCGGCGATTTTTACAAGTTCCTGAAACGGAGGGGAATCACCGTCAAGTATACCGGTGTGGACATCAACGAGAACTTCATCGATCTGGCGAAAAAGAAGTATCCCGAGTGCACCTTCAGGGTCATGAACGGAGACGATGATTCATTTGAAGGGTTCTACGACTATATCTTTATTTGCGGCGTGTTCAACCTGCGGGTGCCCGGGGTCCAGGATGACCTGAGAGACGCCCTCACAACGCTCTTCAAGCACTGTAACAAGGCGCTGGGGCTGAACGCGCTGTCATCACACACGCCGGTCAAGGACATGGAACTTAACTATACCTCGCCGGAGGACATGGTCAAGTTCGCCATTGAGAACCTGTCCCCTTCGGTCGCCCTCCGGCATGACCGGGTCCAGCACGACTTCACCCTGTGCGTGTACACGGCGCTCAACGAGATCAGGTTGTAAATCACGGCAATCCAGTCTTGGGCGCGGAACGAGGAACGCGTTGCGCGCATGGTAGCCGGAGAATCCTTGCTCCTAGTATGACCGGTGTCCACATCTTCCGTATTACCCATCAAGCCTATCAAACTCCTTGACAATGCGCGGTTCTCTGAGTATATATACTGCTGTTTCCGATACTAATCCTATGAGGTGGCCCTATGTCTGCAGAAAAATTGGAATTCAAAACTGAAGTAAAAGAGCTGCTGGATCTGATGATCCACTCCCTCTATTCCCACAAGGAGATCTTCCTGCGTGAGCTAATCTCAAATGCGTCCGATGCCATAGACAAGGCACGCTATGAATCTCTCTTGAACAAGGACATCCTGGCCAATACCGGGGAATGGAAGATCAAGATCGTCGTAGACAAAACGGCGGGGACCCTGACAGTCCGCGACAACGGCATCGGCATGACCAATGATGAGGTGATCGCGGAGCTCGGCACCATCGCCCATTCAGGCACCAAGGACTTTCTGCGGTCCCTTCAGAATAAGGCATTGAAGGACAAGCCTGAACTCATCGGGCAGTTTGGCGTTGGTTTTTATTCATCCTTTATGGTCGCCGACAAGGTCACCGTCGTCACGCGCAAAGCGACGGAAAACTCGAAAAAAGCCGTTACCTGGGAATCGACCGCCGACGGGTCGTTCATCATCGATGAAACCGAGAAGGACCGGGCGGGCACCGATGTCGTCCTGCATCTCAAGGACGAGGACAAGAAGTACCTGGACGAATGGGAGATCAGGTCTATCATCAAGAAATACTCGGATTACATCGCGCATCCCGTGGTCATGGACATTGAACGGGAAAAGGAAGACCCCCAGGACAAAAACAAGAAGATGAAGGTCACCGATGAAGAGACCATGAACGCCGGCAAGGCCATCTGGCTCAGGGACCCGTCGGAAGTAACGGTCGAAGAATACAATGAGTTCTATAAGCACATCTCCCATGATTTCGGCGATCCGGCAAAAGCCATCCATTACCGCGCCGAAGGCACCTCGGAGTTCACCGCGCTGCTTTATATCCCGGAAAAAGCCCCCTACGGGATCCTGTACAGGGACTATAAGATCGGTCCGACCCTCTATGTCAAACGGGTCCAGATCATGGACCACTGCGAACAGCTCATCCCCGAGTACCTGCGCTTTGTCAAGGGCGTGGTCGACTCCTCGGACCTGCCGCTGAACGTGTCGCGGGAGATCCTTCAGTCCAACAAGCATGTCGAGGTCATCAAGAAGAACGTCACCAAGAAGGTACTCGATACCCTGGGAGACATGAAAAAGAACGCCTACGATGCCTATATCAATTTTCACAAGGAGTTCGGCAGGGTCTTGAATGAAGGCATCCACTTCGACTTTTCCCGGAAGGAACAGATCGCGGATCTGTTGCTCTTCCCGTCCACCAAGACGGAGTCGGGCAAATATACGACTTTGGACGACTACGTGAAGAACATGCCGATCGCCCAATCCGAGATCTATTACATAACGGGAAAGCCCGATGAAAACGTGCTGCAGTCGCCCTACCTTGAGGCGTTCCGCGAAAAAGGGTACGAGGTCATGATCCTGACCGATGATATCGATGACTTTATCATGCTGGACCTGATGGAGTACAAGGGCAAGAAGATCAAGTCAGTCATCAAGGGCGACATCAACCTTGATAAGGCAAGCGAAGCGGAAAAGGAGAGATCGAAAGAGAAACTGGGGAAACTGATGGGGATGATCAGGGAGCAGTTAAAGGACGAAGTAAAAGATGTGCGCCTCTCCGGCAGGCTCAAGGACTCGGCCTGCTGCCTTGTCGCCGACGACGGCGGGCTTGATCCGCAGATGGAAAAGCTGCTCAAGTCCATGGGGCAGGAAGTGCCGTCGCAAAAGAGGGTATTGGAGATCAATCCGACCCATCGGATCTTCACCGCCATGAATGACCTGATCGACAAAGGCGGAAAGGATGCGGTGTTGAAAGAATATATCGACCTGCTGTACAACCAGTCGCTTCTGCTCGAAGGGTCAAAAGTGAAAGACCCCGCGGCTTTTGCAAAATCCATCGCAAAGCTTATGTTCGAGAATATAAAACCGTAAACGCCGCTTCACCGCAATAGGCGGATAACATTTTTTTCAAAGCACCTCATCGCACGAGCGTAAACCTCCCGGCGTGAGGTGCTTTTGTTTTCAATTGCCTTTTTTGCACTCCGAATATCCGTGGCTAAATAGAGCTTGTATTTTAATTGCCCATACCTACAGAAACGTCATTCCAGCGAAAGCTGGAATCCAGTCTTTATAGAAACCTCTGGATGCCGGATCAAGTCCGGCATGACGGAAAAGGAACATTTAAATACGGACTCTCAATACTCGTTCCCGGATGATAGTTGTATACTTCATACCGGCATCACGGTATAATGCGGTTGTCCTCCCGGTACGAGCCGGGATCGTCATCGTCCGTGCATTATCGGCGAGCATCTGTTCGTAATAAAATATCTTCTCAAAAAGGAGCAACGCGTTGGCAAAACCGAATTTCAACTTTCAAAAGCGCCAGAAGGAAATAGCGAAACAGAAAAAGAACGAGGAAAAAAAGCAACGCAAATTGGATAAGAACAAAAGCGGGCCAGAGGAGAATCAGGGGACATCCCCTCAGGAGGAAGCGGCCAAATAGCAGAGGCCGGGGCTCATCAGTGTTTAACGCTGCGCCTGGGAGCGGGTAAAATACCGGAACAATGTCCGGGCGGCTTTAGGGGCAGGGTTCTTTGCCGCCCGTTCCTGCCGGGCTTTTTGAACAAGGTCCGTTAATTGTTGCCGGTCTATATGGGGGAGTTGTAGGAGGATCTCTTCGATAAGCAGGTCATTCCCGGCTATCAGTTCATCCCGCCATTTCTCTTTCTTCCGGTGATCTTCGGTTTGTTGGTGAGTTCCCTGCTCTAAACGCTGGAGGGCGTCTTGAATGGGCGCGGGATCATGCTTCCGCATCAACGTGCCGATATACTGCATCTGTCTGAGCAGCGCGCCGTGTTTTTTAAGCGATTTGGCTAAGGTGACGGCATTGAGCATGTCCATCGGCAGATCAATGTTCTTGAGCTGTTCAGCCGACAATGTTACCAGCTGCTCTCCCAGCGCCTGCAAAGACAGGGCTTCTTTTTTCTTCTGCGTTTTGCTTACCTGCTCCATTCACCAAACCTCAAGAACGAGAACAAGATCGCCGGACCTTCGATGGCGATCATACCCTGTGCCGGTACCAAAGAATCTCTCCAGCAGCCGATGTAATAAACATCTGATGGTCTCGCAATAAAACGAATGTCACCGCTGAAACGCAAAGGCGCAGAGAAAATCCTTTTTCTGTGAGGAATGCATTTCTCCGTGTCTCCGCGCCTCTGCGGTAGATGATGCTTTTTTCGAGATCATCGACATTTTGCTTATGCGTCTCGATGTCCCGATCCGGCAAAGCGGTTCACACCTGGCTGATGGCTGAAAGCTTCCAGGGATTGTTCCCGATCGCCCGTGAAAAGGTCCAGCACTCCTGGAATTTCACCGGCTCCGTCCTGCTTCCTGCGACAACGTTTCCCGTCTTATCGTCGGTGGTATAATCGAGGAGATTGGCGGTAAAAAGGGCTTTCACGTAATCCTGCCCCGCTTCCTGCCACGCTTCAACGAGCTCGACGTTCCGGACGGCGATATTTTCAAGTTTATTCATCTTTTTTTCTTGCACTAATTTATCAATATCCTGCTGGAAAATGCCTTTCATCTCGCCGGTCAAAAGATCGCTCCCCGTCGAAAGGTCCCTGTTTGTCCATGCCCCCTGTATTTTGAAGAAGACGTCCATCGCAGTATCCTTAAAGCGGGTCTCATCAAAAGAGGGGTCCATGCGGCGGATCAGATCGATCCCGCCATCCACCGTCGACAGGTCCCCTTCCTGCGGCCCATAACTCCCCTGCTGCGAGGACGACTGGTAGGCTAAGGCCGATTCCCTCTTTTTCCTGATCACCATGGAGTAGATCATGTATCCGCCTACGCCAAGAAGGATGATTTCAAGAACACCGATCCCTCCGCCGCCGAAACCGCCC
>JBGPIG010000123.1:0-7612 GCA_041484745.1 Nitrospirota bacterium
CATGAGCGTGGGGCTATTCGGCAGGAACTCGAGGGAGGTCATGAGACGGTAGAATTCCGCGGCAGTCTGTTCCACTTCGGCATCGGACTTGCCATAGGCCTTGTCCCCTTCGGCAATCGTCCGGGCCACGCGTGTGAACATGTCCACTGCCGTTTCGACGACGGTGCCGTCCTCATTCCGCTTCAGATAGCGTTTTTCAAGGACCTTGAGGCAGTTTTCGGACAAATTGAGGCCCGCACCGGATGCTGTTTTCGACACAGTTGCCGCGCTCTTCATAAATTTCCCTCCCTGGATAATGTTAATAAAAAAAATTATAAATACAAATCAAAGCCGGGGCGGCCTGATGACCGCCCCGGCATTAAATTACAACTTGTCCGATTGACCTGCCAGATAATTAAAACAGTTTGTTAGCGAGATGCTCATTTTGGCCCTGTCCATGATGTGTTATTCTTGGGTGAAGCCTCTTACGGTATTTGACGTGAAGCTGGAAGAAGAAAAACCAACAGGGAACGATTCTCCAGACACAGAACTATCAGCAAAACTGTCAGGAAGTATAACACAACATATTGTGTTGTCAAGGTGATTTTTATACCACATATAGTCAAGTTTGATAATTGTTTTAGGAATTGAGGCTCGCCAAAGAGGCATGAAATCAGGACAAAATGCGGATCAAGGAAAATGGGATTTTATAACACCGCTTCAAATGCGGACATCATGAGCAATGAGGAGTGACAGGGTCTTGATATTTGAGTTCGGGAGCAGACGCAGGCTGAACCTTGGGTAGTGCATATCGTGATCAGAATTCCTTTCCGCCCGAACAGTTAGCTTGATCAGGTCCTGTTGCTCTTCCGCAAGGCATACAGCGCGGTGACAAAGGAGCCGAGTGCGACAAAAAGGAGGAAATACCCGACGATCTTGAAAAGCCAGAGCGAGATGCCTTTGGGCGCGCCCGGCGCAGAGTCTATCTGGATCAGGAGCATACCCAGGAAGATGAAGATAATGGCGGCCGCAAAGCCCGCAAGTGGTTTTTTTGAGATCATGCTTGCCATGTTACTCCGCACTCATGAAGGGAGAGGAAATGTCCCATCTCGAAATCGGTCTCCTATCGTCTCTTGGTCGGACAGACTTTGATTATAGCCCAGCACCCCCGGAGATGCAATCGAACATTCGCCATTGGTTCCGTACATCCTTCATTTGCGCACCAGTAGTTAAACGAAGATGATGCCTGACAGTTGATACTTTTGTCGAAGAGAACAAAGCGGCCTCCTTCTCCCGACCTGTCGGCTTGACATTTGTCGGAATCGCGCTATAGTTGAATCAATAGAGGAGTCATGCGGTCCTGTTTTAGAAAAGGATTCCGGCCCTCGTGAAGATAAAGGTATGAGCAAGGAGGTACACCATGGGAACCGTAAAAGATATAAGGGAGAAAGCCTATTTCGAGGAAGTGTATAGGGAGCTTGAAGGGATCAAGGTGAGGCTCACTTCGCTGCGCGAAGACCTCGGGAGGACCTACGGCAATGACAGCAAGCTGTTGATAGCCCATGACCGGCATCTGGTCGAGATGGTGGCATATGTCGACTGGAAGCTGCAGATCCTCGAAAAGGGAACATCCTTTGACTGGAAAACCGTTGGCGGGAACAACATTGAGAGTGACGTTTCAGTGCGTCCGCCCGAGATCACTACAGGGCCTGATTTTTCCGGCGGGTACGTCGGCGGGTAAGGAACAGACCCGCACTGTTCGATCGAACTCGATATTCTCCACATCTCTCTGTGGATTAATTTACCGTAAAAAGCGTTAACACGTTTCTGAAAAGAAGAGCGGTAAAGAATGAATCCATGGAGAGCGTGGAGGTATTTTTGTTTTCTCAACTGATTGTTGCGTTTATTTCTTGACAGTACGGTGTCGGAACAGAGGAGGACGGCATGAAATCGAACATTCTCATAACAGGAGCAACCGGAAAAACCGGGATGCCGGTCGTGGAACGGCTTGCGCGAATGAATGTCCCCTTCCGGGCAATGGTCCATTCGCTTTCCAAAAAAAACCTCGTGACCATGGGATCGGCAGAGGTCGTCGTAGGCGACTTCGGCGATTCAGCCTCGCTCGAACGCGCCCTTGAAGGAATCGAGCGCGTCTATCTGCTCTCCCCCCCGTCACCGGACCAGTTCACGACGCAGACCAGGTTCGTGGATATCGCGAAGAAGAAGGATGTGAAGCAGATCGTGAAACTCTCGGCCCTCGGCACGGCGCTTGATTCACCGGTAGCTCTGCTCCGTGCGCACGCACAGATAGAGGAATATATCAGGATGTCCGGCATGGACTACACCTTCCTGCGGCCCCATTTCTTCATGGAAAACCTTCTGATGAACGCTGCTACGGTGCAGAAGGATGGAGCTATCTACTCACCTCTGGGAGAGGCCCGTATCAGCACCATCTCGGTGCAGGATATCGGCGCCGTCACCTCGGCCATCCTGACCACAGACGGCCACGCGGGCAAAGTGTATGCGCTCACCGGCCCGACAGCCGTGACCTATGCGGAAATCGCCGATACTCTGGGAAGGGTCATCGACAGGCCGGTCCGGTACATCCCGGTCTCGTTTGAAGCGACACGACAGGGCATGATCAAAACGGGCATGCCTGAATGGTTCGCAGACGATATCATCAGACTGATGAAGACCTGGGCGGAAGGCAAAGGAAGCATGGTGAGCCCGGTCGTAGAGAATATTATCGGCCGGAAGCCCGTGTCGCTCAAAGAATTCTTCATGACCCACAGACTGCTGTTCACTGAACAGGCTGGAAAGGCCGCGTAAGGGCCATTCGAAAGGTCCGCAGAATAGAGGGGGAGCGCATATAAGGGAGGCGCGAACCATGTTTTTTAAAATACTCATAACAACGATGATCATGCTGCCGCTCATGGCCCATCAATCCGGTGCCGGCAGCACGTCGCACCTTGAAAAGGCCACCTTTGCCGGCGGCTGTTTCTGGTGCATGGAACCGCCCTTCAAAAAACTGGAGGGGGTGAAGGAGGTCATTTCCGGATACACAGGCGGGCAGAAGGTGAACCCGACCTATGAGGAGGTGTCTTCCAAGACCACGGGCCACCTGGAAGCCATAGAGGTCATTTATGATCCCTCGAAAGTGAGTTACCAGAAGTTGCTCGATGTTTTCTGGAGGCAGATCAACCCCACGGACGGCGGCGGGCAGTTCGTTGACCGAGGCTCGTCGTACAAATCAGCCATCTTTTACCACAATGAAGAGCAGATGAGGCTGGCGGAAGAATCGAAGAAAAAGCTCGGAGAATCGAGACGCTTCGACAACCCGATCGTCACCGAGATCCGTCCGGCAATGCCCTTTTACCGGGCTGAAGAATATCACCAGGATTACTATAAGAAGAACCCCATACGGTACAAATTCTACCGCTACAACTCGGGACGGGACCAGTATCTCGGAAAGGTCTGGGGAAAGGAAACAGCCATGCAGACAGCAGCAACGCAGATAGACGAAAACAGCGGCGTTTACGCGAAGCCCGCGAAAGAAGACTTGAAGAAAAGGCTGACGCCCCTGCAGTACAAAGTGACGCAAGAGAACGGCACGGAGCCTGCGTTCAATAATGAGTATGAACACAACAAAAAAGCCGGCATCTACGTCGACATCGTGTCAGGGGAGCCTCTGTTCAGCTCTCTGGATAAATACGATTCCGGCACCGGCTGGCCAAGCTTCAGCAGACCGCTGGAACCGGGATCGGTCGTGGAAAAGGAGGACCGGGGCATGTTCTCCGTCAGGACCGAGGTCAGGAGCAAACACGCGGACTCGCACCTCGGGCATGTGTTCACCGACGGCCCGAAACCCACGGGCTTGCGCTACTGTATGAATTCGGCGGCCCTCAGGTTCATTCCCAAGGAAGACCTTGAAAAAGAGGGATATGGGAAGTATGTTTCGCTATTTGAGAAATAGAGCTGCTTTTCATTTCAACAGCGGATAAGTGAAAAGCTGCGCCCGCACCTGCGATGCGCAAAGGAAGGAGCCATGAAGAACAACCGGTTTTGGTCACCGTACAGTGCCGGAATTATGCTCGGCCTGACACTGCTGACCGCTTTCGTCATCACGGGACGGGGCCTCGGCGCCTCAGGGGCCTTTTCTCTCGCTGCCGGCGTGGGCCTTGATGCGCTGACACCGAAATATGCCGGCAGCCTGTCCTATTTCTCCCGATACCTGGACCATCCGTCTCCTCTGTTGGACTGGGGCCTTTTTTTGATCGGAGGGGTGTTCCTCGGCGCCCTGGCGGGCGCCCTGCTCACCCGGAATTTCAAGGTGATGTTCGATAAGGCCGCTGCAATGAGCATTCGATCACGCGTGCTCTCCGCCTTTTCGGGAGGTGTGCTGATCGGGTTTGCCGGGCGGCTGGCGCGCGGATGCACCAGCGGGGTCGCACTGACGGGAGGATCGCAACTCGCTTTATCAGGATGGGTTTTTGTGATCGCCATGTTCGCGAGCGGATTCCTCTTCGCCGCGGTTTTCAGGAGGTTCTGGTCATGATAGCCCCCTTTGAGATAAGCGATACCTTGAGCCTCGTATCGGCCGTCCTGATCGGAATCTTCTTCGGTCTGTCCCTGGAGCGGAGCGGGCTCGGAAATCCCCACAAGCTCACCGGGGTATTTTACTTCAGGGATTTCACCGTACCCAAGGTCATGTTCACGGCGATCGTCGTCGCGGCCACGGGTCTCTACGTGCTCTCCGACCTTCGTCTTCTGGATATAGGCAGGGTTTGGATCATTCCGACATTTTTCTGGCCGCAGCTCGCGGGAGGAGCGCTCTTCGGAGTCGGCTTTGTCATAAGCGGCTACTGCCCCGGAACGTCCGTGGCGGGCCTTGCATCGGGCAGGCTTGATGCGCTGGTCACGATGTTCGGGATCGTCGCGGGCTCGCTCCTGTTCGCGGTCCTCTATCCGGTTCTTGAAAGGTTTTACCTCTCCTCGGATATGGGCGTGGTAACGATCCAGCAGCTCCTGGGAGTGAGCCACTGGGTCGTGATCATCGCCCTTATCGTTATCGCGGGCCTCATGTTTGCGATCCTGGGGTGGATGGAAAAACGGGAAAGAAGGGTCTGAGTTTCACCAGTTGGTAGGTCGGACAGAGAGGAGCGAAACCCGACATTCTTCCTCTCATCGATTTAAATGCCATTAACGGCCGCATGATAGTAGCGCCACTCATCTGCAGAATCCCTCCTTACCACTTGACCCAAGAAAGACAGCACACTTACGACTCCTCATTTTATTAACCGTATCTATGGAACCCGTCAAGAGTGGATGGCCTGAGTTGCACGAGATATTAATATTCTAAAAAACACAACTTCACCTACAAGTGCGTACTGCAAATAATTTACAACGACAAACAATACGGATAGTATCATGCACATGAACGTCGTGGGCCCTTCCGGGCGCATTTTCAGGACAGGGTGGGATCAGGGCGCCACAAAGTCCTGGAGATGGTCCAACACGTCTTTCGGCGGGGAGATGAACCCACCCCTGTCCGTCTCTGCGTCGCACGGTGGAAGCTCTTCGAGGGCTTTGCGCAGGTCGGGGCCGTCGAACTCGTTTTTCGTGGTGTACGCCGGCCGGAAATCGTGCTGGAAGCCGCCCATCCTGTAGGACTTCGACACCCATGTCCCCATCTGCAACGCGAAGGGCTGGCGGGGAAAATCAAACGCCTTTTCCTCAGCCTTTTTTACCGATTCGGGCCGTCCGGCATATGGTGTGCTTTTGCAAAATCCATCCTTTTGCATGAGGACATAGGAGGGCACCCGCCACGACTCCACGGTGTATTTCCCCGATCTGATGCCTGTAATCGTTGGTACCCGCTTCGTATCTTGATAAAAAACATCAAAACCGGTGTTCAGGTTCACCCAGCTCTGAGGGCTTTGCAGGCTCCGCAACTGCAGCTTCGGATAGGAGTACTCCAGTAATTTCTTTGCCACCCCGTCATATGCCACCGTTTCGGGCAATTCGACGGTGTACGCTATCCTTACGCCGATGAGGTGTCCGTTCCTGTTCTTGATGGGTGTCTCGTCAACAACCGCCACCCTGATCTCGTTCAACACGGCGGTTCCCACATGCTCCTCGTACCAAGGGTTGAACAGAAACAGGTAAATGATCGGACCCGCTAGGGCCAACAGGGGGACTGCATAGGCCAAGGCCGCCAGGCGCGCGCTTTTTGCCCTAATCCGTTTTCCCAGCCACAACGGCAGGGCGAAGATCGCCAAGACCAGCGGAAACACCAGATAGAAGAATTCCCCGCCATGCGCGATGCCGTATCCGAACAAGGACAGGGCCAGCATGGCGCAGATTATGGCAACGATGATGTAGAGGATTTTCAGCAATGAAGCCTCCTTGTTGTGGCATCCTTGCCAACAGGTTGAATTCCCGGCGCCACAAGTGGTTTTGTGGATTCAAAAGGACCTTCTCATGCCGCCGCATCAATAACATGTTATTGGCGGACGGATGCAACATCGTGTGTAGAACTCATACTATCCGAAAACCGTTGTTAACGGATTTAGACATGAATGTGCCAATGAAATACAGTATGAGGAATCCCGTTCGTACCGTTGATTGTTGCTCAAGATGTATACTCCAACACTTCAGGAAGCAGCCAACACAAAAGATAAACGCCTCACCAGGATTGACGGTGTATTTTTTTCTCATCAAATCTGCCGACTATTTTCTTTTCTCCCTCGGCACTATAGCCGATGGGTACGCAGGAAAAGGGTTGAACACTTTCCGGAATTTTGAGTAATGATTGTATCGCTTTTACATTGGACGGGAAAACGGTGGTCCAGACCGCGCTCAGGCCCTTTGCATGAGCTGCAAGCAGAAGGTTCTGGGTCGCTGCCGCGCAGTCCTGCACAGAATAACCCTTTGCTCTTTCTGCCGGAAGTTCCTGACAGACGAGGATGGCAATCGGGGCGCTTTTCGGAGTGTTGCTGTTGATGGAAAGGAAGTCATCAAGTACTTTCCCGGACATGACCACAAACTGCCATGCCTGTTCATTGACTGCGGATGGAGCATTCATAGCGGCTTCGAGTAAATCATGGATATCTTGGTCGCTGACAGGGGTTGACTTGAATTTTCGGACGCTGCGACGTGTTTGATAGTTTTCAGCATTTGTCCACTCCATTTTATCAAATCGGGAGTTACTACTTCCCCCTATTGCATCGATCCAACACAGAAGTTCACTTCGTCATCTCACGCAGGGTCTCTTCCAGCTCCTTCAAATACTTCCCGTACCCCGTCCAGTCCTCTTTTCGGATCGCTTCCCGTGCCTTGCGCAGCTGTTCCAGAGCCCGGGAGCCCAGCTCCTTGGGTTGCCGCATGACAGCTGCCGGACCTTTCTCGGCCATACGCATGCTCGGCAGCGTGCCGGAGAACAGGCGCTGAATCGCGGCCTCGAGCGTCTCTTCCATGACCACGTCGTTCCCGTAGGCAACGATCACCCTGCGGAGTTCGGGCAGACCCCCCTTGTCCGTTGCCACCAGATAGAGGGGCTGGACATAGATGAGCGAGTCTTCGATGGGGATGATCAGAAGACTGCCGCGGATCACATCGGAGCCGTGCTGGCCCC
>JBGPIG010000124.1:0-7596 GCA_041484745.1 Nitrospirota bacterium
CATGGAACGGGGCAGCAAGGACCGCTACTTTCAGTCGCATGAAGAGGAAAGGTCCAAGCTTGTGCCCGAGGGTATTGAAGGCCGCGTGCCGTACAAAGGGACGGTTTCAGCGAGCGTGCATCAACTCATCGGCGGCGTGCGGGCCGGCATGGGGTACTGTGGTTGTGAGACCCTGAAGGCGCTGAAGGATCGGGCGCAGTTCATCAAGATCACCGTAGCCGGTCTCCGCGAGTCGCACGTGCACGACGTGGTGATAACCAAAGAGGCGCCGAACTACCGGTTGGATTAAGAAACAGAAAACAGAAGACAGACTTTCAGAAGACAGACTAAAGAATAAGTTTCAGTCTGTAATCTGTCCTCTGTCCTCTGTCCTCTGTACTCTGAGCTTTTATTATGTCAATCGTAACGAGTCTCGAAAAAGCGCGAAGCGCGAAGGCCAAAAAGGAAGCGAATACTCATAAGGCCGATGGCTTCACTCCCTGCAGTCCTGATATGACCATCTGCGGCGACTGCACTGACAACCGCGCGAAGAAAAAATGTCCGCGGCTCAAGGAATGGCTGGCGAAGAAACAGAGTTGACCGCCGTGTGTTGTCACCTGATTGTTTTGTAAATACTTCTGAGCAGATAAACGCCCTGAGCCTGATATTCCTCGGGGCGTTATTATTTGAATCGATTATGGCGGATGATATAAAACTCGGCATCAGCTCCTGCCTCCTCGGCAATAAGGTGCGCTACGACGGCGGGCACAAGCTTGACCCTTATGTGCGGGACACACTCGGGGAGTTCGTCCAATGGGTGCCAGTGTGTCCTGAAGTCGGGTCCGGTCTGCCGGTGCCGAGAGAAGCCATGAACCTCATCGGAGATCCGGATTCTCCACAGCTTGTAACAATACTTACGGGGATCGACCATACAGAGCGGATAATGCGGTGGGTGCAGGAGAAGCTTGCTGAGCTTGAGAAAGAGGGCCTCTGCGGTTTTGTGTTCAAGGCCAGGTCTCCCAGCTGCGGAGTTCGCGATGCGCGGATAGTCGCCCCTTCGGGCGGTGTGGCAGGTCAGGGTGCGGGATTGTTTGCCGCCGCGGTTGTACTCCGTTTCCCGGACCTTCCTGTTGAGGACGAAGACAGTCTTAAGGACCCGACGATCAGAGAGAGCTTTATCGAGCGGACATTTGAGTATCAGCGTTTGCGAATTGCTTTTCGGGAACGTTGAAGGTATAATATTTTCTTGAACAATAATACTGCGCTGTCTGAAAGGATTTCATGCAAGAACGTATACAGAAGATCATATCCGCCGCCGGGGTGACATCGCGCCGAGCCGCTGAAGAGCTTATTGCCGAAGGCCGGGTGCGCGTGAACGGCAAGGTCGTGACCGAACTCGGCTCCAAGGCCGACGCGTCTCACGACCACATCAAGGTTGACGGCAAGCTCATCAATCCAAAACAGCCGCAGACCTACCTTATGCTGAACAAACCAGCGGGGTATGTTACGACCATGTCCGACCCGGAGGGCAGGCCCACCGTACAGGACCTGCTGAAAGGCGTCAAGGTACGCGTATATCCTGTGGGCAGGCTGGATTTCAACACCGAGGGCATGTTGATCCTGACGAACGACGGCGATTTTGCGCACCTGGTTACGCATCCCAAACATGAGCTGCCGAAGACCTATCTTGCGAAGGTCAAAGGCGTGCTTGACGAAAAAGCAATTGAGAGCCTCGAAAGGGGCGTCTTTCTCGACGACGGCAAGACCGCGCCCGCTAAACTCAAGAAGATCCGGAAAGAAGAGGCGAACTCCTGGGTCGAGATTACCATCCATGAAGGCAGAAAGCGCCAGGTGCGCCGCATGTTCGACCGTGTGGGGCGCTCGGTGATCAGGCTCAAGAGGATCAGGACAGGCAATCTTACGCTCGGTGATTTGCCGGAAGGGAAATTCCGCCATTTGACGCTGGATGAAGTCAAGGGACTGAAGGAACTGTCGCATAAAACAGAGGTCGGGCCGCCGATGCCTGCAGTCGGAAAAAAAGAGGATCCGGGGTCCGCGGTCAGGTGGCAAGGCGCAACGGTCGGCGATGTGCATCATGAGACACGTGTGAGAAGGCAGCGCCCGGATGAAGATCGGGTGAGAGGCGCTGTTATGCAAGATACGGGGGATGGACGAAGGAAAAATCAGGTGGTACGACCTAATACGAGAAGCGATTATTCGGGAATCAAGAGGCCAGGATCAGATCATGGTTTCGGGCCTCGAAGTGACAGCGGTTCTCGCCCCGCGACAAGATCTGCCGCGAGCCGGCCAACAACCAGAGCAGGCGTCGGCAGGCCTGCACCAGGAGCTGCAACGGAGAATCGGGAAACGAGACGAGTACCCGTTCAACGCTCTTGGGCCAGCACCAAAAGCAGCGAATCGAGAAGCAAGGGCTCAGGGTATGCGATGCGGGAAGAGGGACGAGGAACGTCTTCCAGGCCGCGTCCGAACAGGAGCGCTTTTACGGGAAGCAAAGAACCCCGTGGAGCCGCGGGTTTTGGGCCCCGAGGGGACAGCACGTACAGTCCGACATCGCGTCCGACCACGAGCCGCCCGACAATGAGAACAGGCATTGGCAGGCCCGCACCGGGGTCAGCCATGGGGAAACCGGATGTCAGAAGAAAGCCGGACCAGCGACCCTGGCCGAGTACGAGAAAGAGTGATCCGAAAAGTAAGGGGCCGGGCACAGTCCCGGGTTTTGGGCCGCGACGTGATAGCAATGCTCGACCTGCGACAAGGTCTGCCGCGAGCAGACCAACAACCGGGGCAGGCGTTAGCAGGCCCGCACCTGGGTCGGCCACGGGGAGGCCGGAAACCAGACGAAAACCGGAACCGCGATCATGGCCCGGCACGAGAAGTAAGGACTCGAGAAGCAAAAGTCCAGGGTATGAACCACGAGGTGAGGCAAGAAGGCCGAGTTCCGGGCCCCGGCCAAACAGGAGCACCTATACGGGAAGCAAGGGTCCGGTACGCGGAAAAACAGGGCCAGGGTCCAGAACCAGGGGAAAAGGGGCCAGCGGGAGAGGGCCAAGACGTTAGTCAGATACGATTTAAATGATACTCGAAATAGCAAAATATTTTGCCACAAAATGCACATAAGGCACAGAGAAGGGCTTGAAAGTGTCATTAATCTATTTTAGTTTTCGCATTACTTTGTGTTCTTTGTGACTTCTGTGGCTAAAACGATTTCCGGCTTGTCCGGTTTAGGTGTTGGCACTTATTTGTATTTTGGCGAATGGAGCTTGACTCTATGGAGGGTCTTCGTGCACAGGTGATCATCCATGGTCTTGTCCAGGGTGTGTTTTTCCGCGCAAGCACGCGGGAAGAAGCGGTGCGACTTGGTGTGGGAGGCTGGGTCAGAAATCTCCCTGACGGCACGGTGCAGGCGCTGTTCGAAGGAGAGAATAAAAAGGTAGAGGAGATCATCGGCTGGTGCCATCGCGGCCCATCGGGCGCGCGGGTGAGCAAGGTGGAGATCGCCTGGGAGCCATACAAAGGAGAGTATAAGCATTTCGACATCCGCTATGGCAGATAGATCCCTGAACTCTCCATTTTGTTTAAAGTTGATGATCACGTAAGAAGTAAAAATCTACCGCGGAGACGCCGAGACGCGGAGAATAAAACATAAAAGTAATTGGTTTCCACTGTGCTCTCTGCGGCTCTGCGGTTAAGTCAGATTTTTTCGAGACCATCAAAGTCCACCGGTCGCTAACTCAATGAAAACTACCATGAATATCCTGATCGGGATCATTCTCTTCGTCGTCGCGATTTCGTTTACCCTCGTCGTCGCAAATACTCATCCGCCGAAATATCCTCTCCATATTCCGCCGTCTGTGTACAAAGCCGACTATGAAGATGTCCCGTTTTCCACTGAGGATGGCGTCGCGTTAAAGGGCTGGCTGATCAAACCGGCGCATTCTGAAAAAAAAAGTCCGGCAATCATTATCTGTCACGGCGTCGGTGCGAATAAATCGGATTTCACCGAACTTGCGGTACTGCTTGCTCGACGCGGGTATTTTGTCCTTACGTTCGATTTTCGGGCCCACGGAGAGAGCGGCGGTCGACGGACATCACTTGGGTATCATGAACAAAAAGATATCGCAGCGGCGCTGGGATTCATCATGACCCGTTCGGAGATAGACCCCAGGCGCATCGGAATTTATGGTTTTTCTCTGGGCGGTTCTTCGGCGATCCTCGCTGCCGAAAAATCCGGGGCTTTCTCCGCTGTTGTTGCTGACAGCGCCTTCACCAGTCTCCGCGACCAGGCACGTGATGCAATTACCGGTTTTTATCATCTGCCCGCATTTCCGTTCCTTCACCTTTCGATCTTCGGCTATGAGCTCTATTTCCAGACGCACGTGAAAAATATATCTCCGGTGAGCATGATCGGCAACCTCGCTCCCGTGCCGGTCTTCATTATCGCGGGGGAAGGGGATGAGCTTATTCCTGCGAACAACGGGAGGAGACTGTATGCAGCGGCAAAGGATCCCAAGGAACTCTGGATAATCCCCGGCGCAGGTCATGGCGCCACGCTTGCTGCTGCGGGAAACGAGTATGAAAAGAGAGTGGGGGCTTTTTTTGATAAATATCTGCAATAAGGCCAACCAGGGAGACACGACTACAGACAGTTAGCACAATAAAGAGTTTTTGACAGGAGCACTTTTTTCCGATACAGTACGGCTTATGTATATCCTCGGCATTGAAACCTCCACCAAGACCGGCAGTGTGGCGGTGGTTTCCGAAGTTGGCGTCATCGCCCAATACAGCCTGAACATCGAGGTGACCCACTCAGAGCGGCTCATGACCACGGTGGACCGGGTGCTTAAGGACACGGGCCTCGCCATAGCGGATATGGACGGCTATGCCGTCGCTATCGGCCCCGGTTCGTTTACCGGCCTCCGGATCGGGTTATCCGCCGTGAAGGGGCTCGCACTTGTCACCGGAAAGCCCGTTGCCGCTGTGCCGACGCTCAGGGCGCTTGCGTGGAACCTCCCGTATGCAGCGTACCCTGTCTGTCCCATGCTTGATGCGAGGAAGAGCGAGGTCTATGCGGCGCTGTTCCGGTTCGAGGGTACGGCCCTGGTGCAGGTCATGCGAGATGCCGCGCTTTCCTTCCCTCTTCTGGCTGAACAGATCCAGGAAAAGACAATTTTTACCGGTGAAGCGTCCCATCTCTTTCGTAAGGATCTTGAGAAGCTTTTTGGCGACCGCGCCCTGTTCGCGCCGCGTTCCACGGTCCTTCCCTCGGCAACAGCGGTTGCGGAAATAGGCCTCGACATGATCAGGCAAGGCAACGTGGCGGATCCGGACTGCCTGACGCCGATGTACATTCGCAGGTCGGAGGCAGAGGTGTTGTGGGAAAAGAAGTCACCGTCACGATAGATTTCATGAAGAAGGGGGACGTCGACCAAGTCCTCGCCATAGAAAAGGCCTCATTCAGTATGCCCTGGTCGAGGAACCTGTTCCTGTCCGAATTCCGGAGTCCGGGCGTTTCCACGCTCATGGTTGCGCTCGCGGGCGGGCAGACGGCGCGCAGGGTAATCGGCTATGTCGTATTCTGGCTTGTGACAGACGAGATGCACATCCTGAACCTGGCCGTGACGCCTGATTTCAGAAGGAACGGGATTGCTCGGAAGCTTGTACTTGCCGCACTCAAACGCGCCCATGAAAAGGGCGCAAAGAGGTCCTTTCTTGAAGTCCGGGCATCGAATGCAGCGGCCCAGAAGCTCTATGCCAGCCTCGGATTCACAGGCACGTCCATGCGAAAGGAGTACTACGATGCTCCGGTGGAGGACGCTGTGATGATGACACTCAAGGAGGGGGCGTTTATTACCGTGGTCAATCGAGCAATATCCACGTAACATATTGATTTCCAAGGTTATTTTCGTGCTTGCCTTTTCACGGTAAATATGTTAGCTTTTTCTACATACCATAGGCTCATTACAGTTGCTCTTTTCAAAAAACCTTTTCACAGACATCTCACCCTAAAGGAGGGACGCATTATGAATGTGGAGGTAAAAGAAGAAGCACTTGTAGCACGACTCAGGACAGAGGATACCGAGTACCAGAAGTGGGAACAAGAGCACCGAAAACTTGAAGACTCGTTAATGTCTTTCGAGACCCACCGGTACCTCACTCCTGAGGAGGAAGTAGAGAGAAAACGGATCCAAAAGTTGAAACTGGCGGCAAAAGACAGAATGATGGAGATCGTCAGGCGCACCAGGGTAGGGCGGGCCTGATAAAGTAGAGGCAAGGTAACCTGACCTTGCCTTTTGTGTTTTTACATCCGCAGATCACGTGAAAATCCCTCTTTATGATAAAGAGTAAAGGGGGATTTTTTTATTGACTCTTTCCCTTCATATATGTTAAAAATTACAATCATTTCCGATATCGGAGAATAACATTGATTAGCGACCGTATCAAGAAAGGCCTGGAGCGCGCGCCGCACAGGTCTCTTTTATTCGCCACGGGTATCACCCGGGACGAGCTGACAAAACCGATGATCGGTGTGGCCACGAGCTTTACCGACCTGATCCCGGGCCATATCGGCATGCGTGATTTGGAGCGGTTTATCGAGAAGGGTGTGCACGCGGGAGGAGGCTGGCCGCTCTTCTTTGGCATCCCGGGCATCTGCGACGGCATTGCCATGGGCCACACGGGCATGCACTATTCGCTCCCGTCGCGTGAGTTGATCGCCGATCTCGTGGAGTCCGTTTCCATGGCCCACGCCTTCGACGGGTTGGTACTGCTCACGAACTGCGATAAGATAACGCCGGGCATGCTGATGGCCGCCGCACGGCTTAATATCCCCGCGATCGTGGTCACAGCCGGGCCTATGCATTCGGGAAACTACCGTGGCCAGCGGGTGAACCTGATCAGTGCCTTCGAGGCCGTGGGCAAGGTGCGCAACGGTGAGATGTCCCTGTCAGACCTTGCGGAGTTGGAAGGCTGCGCTTGTCCCGGCGCCGGCTCGTGCCAGGGTATGTACACGGCGAACACCATGGCCTGCGTTACCGAGTCGCTCGGCATGAGTCTGCCGGGATGCGCTACGGCGCTTGCGATCTCCGGTGAAAAAAGGCGGATCGCGTTTGAGAGCGGCAAGCGGATTACCGGCATGGTGAATGAAGATCTCACGCCGCGGAAGATCATGACGAAGAACGCCTTCGAGAACGCTATCCGCATCGACATGGCGCTCGGTGGTTCGACGAACACGACGCTCCACATCCCGGCAATCGCTCATGAGGCAGGCATCGGCATTTCTATCGATACCTTTGACAGGATCAGCCGCACGACACCGCACCTGTGCAACATGCTGCCCGGCGGTCCAACCTATATGGAGGACCTGGATGCCGCAGGCGGCATTCCCGGCGTCCTGTCACGTTTTAAGGGTGTGCTCAAGAGTTCACCGACCGTGGGTGGTAAATCAATTGTTGATCTTGCAAAGGCCGGCCGAGTACGGAATGCCGATGTAATCAGGACGCTTGATAAGGCCTATCACAAAGAGGGCGGGATCGCTGTGCTCTCCGGGAACCTTGCGCCGCAGGGCTGCGTCGTGAAGCAGACGGCGGTGAGCGACAA
>JBGPIG010000125.1:0-7581 GCA_041484745.1 Nitrospirota bacterium
CGCAGGTCCGACCGGCTGGCCACGCTCGGTATGATCGCCGCGGGCATCGCTCACGAGGTCAAGAACCCTCTCGTGGGCATACGCGGGGCGGCGCAGCTCATGAAGTCCGAGCTTCGAAGCGCGAAGGATACTCGCGGGAACCTGTCGGAATATCTCGATGTGATCCTGAAGGAAGCGGACCGTCTGAACAAGGTGGTCGATGGGATCCTGGATTTCACGCGGCTCAAGCCCCAGGAGATGAAGGAGTATAATATCCACAGCATCCTCGACCGGGTGTTGCTTCTCAATGAAGAGAGTGCCCGGCAGGGTGGCGTGGTCCTCTCCCGGCTCTATGACCCGAGCCTGCCGGAGATCATTGGGAATGAAGGCCAGCTTATTCAGGTATTTCTGAATATCATCAAGAACGCGATCGAGGCCATGCCTGGCGGGGGAAAGCTGACGGTGGTCACGAGAATGTCGGACCTGTTCACCAGCGTGCAGGCTGACGGGAAGAAACACCGGCTCATGGTCGTGAAGGTTGCCGATACGGGACCGGGCATCAAGCAGGAGCACTTGAAAGACATTTTCACCCCCTTCTTCACCACGAAGGACCGGGGTGTGGGGCTGGGCCTGGCGCTCTCGTACCAGATCGTGCAAGAGCACCTCGGGACGATCCGGGTCGAGAGCCAGGGGAGCGAAGGAACGACGTTCAGCGTGTATTTGCCGCTGGCGGGATGAAGTACGTGCGACGGGGTGAGCTCGGAGTGAGGAATAGGTGCGGATCTCTTTAACATCCGTACGGATATAGGTATAGGATGCATCAGGTAACCAACATGACCAACGAAAAAGTTCTCATAGTTGACGACGACGAAAGCGTTCGTTGGGTGCTGAAAAAATCCCTTCAAAAAGAGGGGATCGAAACGGCGCTCGCGAAGGACGCAGCGGAAGGGCTTGCTCAGATCAAGGACAGCGATATCGCCGTTGTGCTCATGGACATCCGTATGCCGGGTATGAGCGGGTTGGAGGCGCTCGAAAGGATCCAGGCCGAGGGCCGCGCGGTCTCGGTCATCATCATGACCGCGCAGGCCACCATGCAGAACGCCATCGAAGCCATGCGCCACGGCGCTTTCGACTACATCACGAAACCATTTGACCTGGACGAGGTGAACATCCTCGTGAAGAAGGCCATCGAGGTCAGGCGGCTCTCGCAGGAAGTGACCGCGCTTCGGGCCGAGGTCCGGGAAAAGTACGAGGGCGGGCTGGTGGGGAACACCGCGGCCATGCAGGATATCTACAAGACTATCGGCCGCGTGGCGGAGAGCGATGCCACGGTCCTTATCCAGGGTGAGAGCGGTACGGGCAAGGAGCTCGTGGCGAGGGCGATCCATTATCACAGCAAGCGCGTGGGCCGCCCCTTCGTGGCGGTGAACTCGGCTGCAATCCCATCGGAGCTCCTGGAAAGCGAGCTCTTCGGGCACGAGAAGGGGTCCTTTACCGGTGCGATCAGCAGGAAAATAGGCAAGTTCGAGGCCGCGGCCGGCGGTTCACTCTTCCTCGACGAGATCGGGGACATGAACCTGCCGCTCCAGGGCAAGCTTCTGCGCGTGCTTCAGGAACGCGAGTTCGAGCGTGTGGGCGGGAACGAGTCCATCAAGACCGACGTCCGGGTGATCGCGGCCACCCACCAGAACCTTGAGAAGGCCGTTCGCGAGAAGCGGTTCCGCGAGGACCTCTTCTACCGGCTGAACGTCATCCAGATCAATATCCCCCCGCTCAGAAAACGCAAGGACGACATCGTTCCGCTTGCCGAGTACTTCATGCAGAAATACCAGCCGGGCGGACCAAAGAAAAAAGTGATCACTCCGGAGACGCTTAAAATCCTTCGCGCCTACGACTGGCCCGGGAACGTGCGGGAGCTCGAGAACGCAGTCCAGCGGGCCGTTACGCTGTCCCAGGGTGATAAGATATTTCCTGACGCCCTGCCCCCGCAGATCTTCAAACCGGGTCACGGCGCTCATCTTTCGTTTGAGAACTTTCTCGAAGAGAAGCTTGCCGATCTGGTGGACCGTATGGGAGGGCTTGAGCAGGGCGATATTTACACCATGGTGCTCCATCGCGTGGAGAAGCCGCTCATCACGCTTGTGCTCAAAAAGACCGAGGGGAACCAGGTGCGTGCCGCTAACCTCCTCGGGATCAACCGCAACACGCTCCGGAAAAAGATCAAGGAACTGGGAATCAAGGCGGCGTTCCACGGTAGTGATGATGAAGGGGAAAAAGAGGACGGCGAGGAGTAGCAGCAGCAGCGGGGACAATACTATTAAATCTTCGATAATGAGCTTCGTTCTGCGGCGCCGGTTCATAAAGGGGAACATGATTCTACCGCGACGTGACCAAGCGGGGTTTAAAGAAATGAGAAGGGCCTGTGATTTCACAGGCCCTTCGGCGTTTGAGGTGGGAATGCTTTATTTCTTATTCTTCGGCGTTTCTTTGGGCGCTTCCTTGGTTATGCCCTTCGATAGTTCCGCAGACCAGTTATTCAGATCATGGGCAGTGTTGTGGCACTTGCCGCATTGAGGGAACTTTACCATAATGCTCGCCGGATGAGGCGACCCATGGCAGCTCTGGCAGGTTGGTACCATTCGATGTTTGCCCACGTGGCAGCGGGCGCATTCGAACGGCTTGTGCTTTGACGTGCTGGCGCTGAGGAGATCGAAAACCTGTTTGTGACACATGCCGCAGTCTTTTGAAGGGAGTTCAGCGGAATAGGTTACCAGCTTCGGCATGTGCGCGTTGTGACAGTTTTTGCAGCCGCTGGTGACTTTACCGCCGTGCGGTACGTGGCACTGCGTGCAGAGAGGAACCTTGCGGTGGACGTCATGACAGGTGGAACAGTCAAGAGCGGTATGCTTGCTCTTATTCTCCTTGAGTTGATCGCTCTGCAGCTGGTGACAGTTAAGACAGGCATTCTTGCCCTGAAATGATATCTTCATGGGCGTGTGGGGGTTCTTGTGACAATTGAGGCAGCCCGTGACTTCGAAATGGGCTTTCCTGGTTGTCAGATGGCACTTTGAGCACTGTGCGATCGGCTTCTTCACTTCCGGCGGATGACCGTGGTGGCATCCAATGCACGGGACGATCTTGTGTTTCCCACCGGCCGTTGCTATATCATTCACCCGCGCGGCATGACACTGCACACATTCTTCTTTTGTATAAGAAGATTTTGTCTGGGCCGGAGCGATGCCCGAACAAACCAGCAGCGCCCCTATACTTACGCATAGGAATAATGCGACCATCAGACTGATCCGTTTTACTGTTTTCATCGTATCCTTGTTCCAAGCAATTGTCGAGGCGCGGCGGCGCCGGTTTATCACGCTTAATTTTGATAGAGCCTATTACACAAAGACGTTGTGTACTTCGGCAGGTGCCGTACGAACGGGAAAAAGATCAAGATAGCAAGGACCATATCGCTCTGAGCCTGGCCCGTGAATGGGGTTTTTGTGCGACAGACTCGATAGCGGTAAATATTCAACGAGGTGAAACTTTGCGAATTATGCCACAGTTCCCCGAAGCAGTCAATTAGAACTTCCTGGAAAATCTGGGGTAAGCTTGTACCAGGCCGTCGCAGTTCAAGGTATTGCAGGGGGAGGGTCACGCACGGTAAGCTGCTCGATTATCTCGCGAAGACGGGGAAATTGGTTCAGGAGCGCATCCCGATCAGCCATCTCAAAATCGGAAAAATCGAAGCCAGGGGCCACGGTGCAGCTCACCAGACTAAAAGAGCCGGGCCCAAGCGGTTGGGCGCCAAACCAGCTTCCGGCCGGCACCACGACCTGAAGATTCTCGCCTCGATCAGGACTGTTGCCGAGAGGGGCGACATGGTGCTGTCCGTCATCGGTAATGCAGTGGATTGACATGGGGCCGCCGGCATGGAAGAACCAGAGCTCATCGGTCTTGAGCCGGTGCAATGCCGAGAACCGGCCGCTTTCCAACAAAAAATATATGGCGGTACAGAAGGAGCGTTCGCCGCCAAACCGCTGCGGCAGTCCTGCGACGGGGATTGTTTCCGAAGAACGGTACGTTTCACGGAACCAGCCCCCTTCAGGGTGGGGAACAAGCCCAAGTTCTCTAATCCAGTACGCTGACTCCTTCATAAACACCTCTCAATGTTCCATATAGATATCACCGCTGAGACGCAGAGGAGCAGAGGAAATCCTTACTATATATTTTCAATGTGCACTTCTCCGTGTCTCAACGTCCCGGCGGTAGATTATGACTTATTACGACATCATCAAATCTTAGATCAGTCTTGGTTTAAGACCAAAGCACGACCGTTTATATACGTGCAGGGTTATCGATCACGGTCAGGGAGTGGGGGACCACGCTGATCTCGTAGGTGTGTTCATTGCCCGGAAAGATCTCTCCGTCAACATGGATGGGGACAGCTCCGGCGCTATTAATGGACAAGCTGGTCGTTCTTTCAGTCTCGGCATAGGACACCCGGTCTATGGTGCCGAGAAAGACCCTGGGAAAATACCAGAGAAGGGCCGCGAGGGGCATAGGTTTTATCAGCGTCACGTCGAGCAACCGGTCGTCGAGCCTGGCCTGAGGCGTGAGCTTGAAACCGCCGCCGCAGGTGGTGCCGTTGCCTACCGAAAGAAGAAAGGTTTCCTGCTCGTGTGTCCGGCCGTTCATCGTGATCGTCAACCGTACCGGCTGGTATTCGCCAAGCGTCCTGACGAGGGCCCGAAGGTAGAGCGAAAGTCCCCCCTTGCGGTGATTAAGGCCAAAGCTTGCGACGTTGACCGCGGCATCGAAGCCAAAACCGATGTTGTTGGCAAAATACGTTGTATTGATCTTTCCGACGTCGATCCTTCTGTAGTGTCCGGCGAGGAGAACGTCAAGTGCCTGTTCCAGCCTGTTCGAGATGAGCAGCGATTTAATGAAATCGTTCCCCGCGCCGCCGGGTATGATGCCCAGGGGAGTATCCGAGAACACCATGCCCTGCACTACTTCGTTCACGGTCCCATCGCCGCCGAGGGCAACGATCACGTCATAGTCGCCGCATGCCTTCCGGGCTATCCTGCCCGCTTCTTTCGGCCCGGTCGTAAGTTCCAGATCGTACGATACCCCCCGTTGAGTCAGTAATTCCAGGGTCCGGGAGATGATGAGTCGCGCGTCCCCTCCGCGTGCTGTAGGATTCGCAATGAGCTTATATTTCTTCATGCTGCCTGATTATACGGAGAGGAGGGGAACAGGTCAAGTAATACGGCAGTCTCACCAGCATTTCTGGATCATGGAAAGGACACCCTGTCCGGGAATATGCCGCGTTATCTTTTCCCGCGTGCGACGCGCGCAAACAGAAGGCCCACGCCTATCAGCACCATACAGGCGCTCAGGACTTGTCCCATGGTGAAGGGACCGATGACAAAGCCCAGTTGAACATCAGGTTCTCTGAAGAATTCAACTATGAACCTGCTGAACCCGTAGAGTATGATAAAAAGCGCGGTGAGGACGCCTCTCGTGTGCACGCGCGGCCGCGAAATCCACAAGACAATGAAAAGGAAGACACCCTCGAGGAAAAACTCATAAATTTGTGACGGATGGCGCGGAAGCGTTCCGCTGTGCGGAAAGACCATGCCCCACGGCATGGTCGTGACCCGTCCGTAGAGCTCGCCATTGATGAAGTTCCCGAGTCTGCCCATGCCGAGGCCGATCGGCGCGGTCGCGGTGATAAGATCGCTGACCAGCCAGGGGTCAGCGCCGGACCGCTTGCAATGCCAAACCCCGGCGATTACACTCCCGATGAGCCCTCCGTGAAACGACATCCCCCCTTTCCATACGGCGAGGATGTCCAGGGGGTGGCTGAGATAGGCGGACAGGTCGTAGAACAACACGTATCCCAGGCGTGCTCCTATCACGAGGCCGAGAATGATAGAGGAATAGAGGGAATCGACGAAGTCCCTGTCGAGAGCGACGCCCCGTTTCTTTATCTCGCGTCCGACCAGGACGTAGGATGAGGCAAAGCCGATCAGGTACATGACACCGTACCACCGAACGGCGACAGGGCCGATGCGTACGATCTCCGGATCTAGGGAGGGATAGGGGATCATGAGATTTGACCAGGTGCAGTACTTTCCTTGAAACAAGTATAGCACCGAAAAGCACAAGTTCTGCGGGCTTCACTGCTGCGCCGGGCCTATCGAACGGACTGTTGTACTTATTCGAAATGTCCTATATACTATTCTTATGACTATAACAAATTCCAACGACACACGACACCGTTCCCTCTTGAAAAAGATCGCCCGCCGGGCGATGGTCGAGCGGGGGCTGCTTCCGGACTTCTCTCCCCAGGCGCTTGCCGAACTCGACGAACTTCGCGTGCCTGCGACACAAACGGATAAGATTATGCGCGATCTGCGGCACTTGCTCTGGTGTTCCATCGACAATGATGATTCGCGCGATTTGGACCAGTTGACTGTTGCGGAGACCATGCCGGACAAAAGCGTGAAGCTCCTTGTTGCAGTCGCCGATGTCGACGCCATGGTCAAAAAGGACTCGGCAATAGACGAGCACGCGCGCGGGAATACCACGTCGGTCTATACTGCTGCCAGGATCTTTCCCATGCTGCCGGAAAAGCTCTCGACGGACCTCACGTCCCTCAACTATGCGTCGGACCGGCATGCATTGATCGTCGAACTGGTTGTGGGCGAGGAGGGAGCACTGCTCCGTTCCGATGTGTATGGAGCTCTCGTCCGGAACCATGCAAAGCTGGCCTACAACAGCGTTGCCGCCTGGCTGGAGGACGCCGGCGCAATCCCGCCGGAGATACCCGCGGTCCCCGGCCTCGAGGAGAACCTCCGGCTCCAGGACCGGGTCGCCCAGCGGTTGAAGACGCTCAGGCACGAGCACGGCGCACTTACGCTTGAGACCGTGGAGGCCCGGCTGGTGTTCGACGCCGATGAGCTCAAGGACCTCCAGGCGGAACAAAAGAACAGGGCCAAAGACATCATCGAGGACCTCATGATCGCAGCGAACGGCGTGACAGCGCGCTTTCTCTCCACGAGGGGTCTGCCGTCGTTCCGGCGCGTGGTCCGCACCCCGAAGCGGTGGGACCGGATCAGGGAACTCGCCTCGGACCATGGACAAGCGCTTCCCGAGGAGCCTGACGCGAGATCTCTTGAAGCGTTCCTCACCAAGGCGAAAGCTGTGGACCCGCTTCGGTTTCCCGATCTTTCCCTCGCAATCATCAAGCTGCTCGGCGCGGGTGAATACGCGCTTGAAGTGCCGGGAGGCAGTTCAAGCGGTCACTTCGGACTTGCAGTCCAGGATTATTCCCACTCCACGGCCCCGAACCGGCGCTATCCGGACCTGATCACGCAGCGCTTGTTGAAGGCGGCCCTGGCCGGACAGCACATGCCCTACGAGAATGGAGAACTGTCGGCTTTGGCAAAGCTCTGTACGGAAAAAGAGGATGCGGCAAAAAAGGTCGAACGACAGGTCAGAAAATCCGCAGCAGCAATGCTGCTGGAACACAGGATCGGTGAACAGTTCGATGCCATCGTTACGGGCGCAGCGGAAAAAGGCACCTGGGTCCGGCTTCTC
>JBGPIG010000126.1:0-7575 GCA_041484745.1 Nitrospirota bacterium
CACGTTTTTTCACACAAAGACAAGAACAAAACACTTAACCAGAGCGGGTGATGTGAGTCAAGCGTCTCACTTTTACCCACTCAAGATGTACATGATCCAAAATCTTAAAGTGGCTCCCCTTACCGATTTCCGACTCTACTTCAATGGTCCCGCCATGCTTTTTCACGATGGAAAAGGACGTAGCAAGCCCCAGCCCGCTCCCTTTTTGCTTTGTTGTAAAATAGGGGTCAAAAATCGACTGAAGATGGTTATTGGCGATACCCATTCCGGAATCTTTTATCTCAATGGAGACATAATCTCCATGTGTTAAGTTAATGGTATCCTCGGCAACATTCACGTTGCGCAGGCTGACATGAACTACACCGCCTTGCGGCATAGCTTCGGCGGCGTTAATGACGATGTTTTGAACTACCTGCCTTAATTGCCCGTCATCCGCCTCAACCGCAGGCAGATCGTCATCAACAACAATTTCGTGGTGGATATTCCTTCCGCTAAGACCGAACCTGAGCGCTTCTTTTACCGCCGTCAGTATATGGATGGGTTTTTTTACGGGTTCTCCACCTTTGGAAAACGTGAGTAACTGCTGGGCCAGCGACTTAGCCTGGTCAATTGCCTTCTCGGCATCTTCCACATACTTTTCCGCACCGCTGTCAGTCTTGACCTTAATGAGTGATATATAACCCTTTATTCCTGTCAGCAGATTATTGAAGTCGTGGGCAATGCCGCCCGCCAAGAGACCTATAGACTCAAGCTTCTGGGTTTTCACCAATTCTTCCTCAAGCTTCTTCTTTTCCGTTATATCAATCACTGTTTCAATAACTGATATAACTTTTCCATTAGCATCCCGCATGGGATAGGATTTCAGCTCGGTAAATACTGAGGTATTGTCCTCACCTTTATGTTCATGAAGGGCTCTATGCGATTTCCCTGATTCATAGGTCTTCATGACGGGGCAATCTATGCCGTCCTGAAAACAGGGCTTGGCTTTCTTATGCGAGACCTCGTGGCACTTCTGCCCCAGGACCTCTTTTTCCGCTTTTCCTATCATTCTTAGATACGCGGCATTGGCGGATTTAATGTTAAGATTTTTATCAATGACGATAAAGCCTTCATCCACTGACTCCAGAATGTTCCTGACGAAATCTTCAGCCTGCTTCAATTTTGTCGAGTCTATTCTCGAAATCAACACGTTGGCCCATGGATTCACGTACGCATTGATGACTTCCCATTTGTGGTACAGGCTAAGGTAGTCGCCCGTGACCGTTTTAAGTTGATATTCCGCTTCAAAAGACCCGCCCTCGTACAAGACGGACAGCCCGTTTGTTATCTCATCTATGGACCTGCTCGTTTGAATAGTCTTCCAACTCTCCCGAAGCTCTTTTTTAGATGAGGCCTTGAATAGTCTCAAGCTTTCCTCATTGACGTTGGTCACCGTGATCAGGGAGACCAATGCCGCCTTTTCTTCGGGGTCCTTCGCAAAGTACGAGCGGAAATCGGTTATGCCTTTTTCTCGGAGTGAATCGAGTTTATTTTTAGCTTCTGAAAAGTCCTCTTCCCATATGGAAATCGGGGACTCTTCAAACAACATCCTGTAGTGCTGTTCACTTTGCGCAATGGCTTCTTCCATCTTCTTTTTTGCTGTTACTTCACGGACAATTTCAACACCCCCGGTTATCTTCCCTTCTGCGTCACGTATAGGTGCGGCAGTAGTTTCGAAATAGAGCCTCTTTCCGTCCCGCTCAACAATTCGGTCACTCTGATGAATTCCGCCGTCCTTGAAGCTCATTACGACAGGACAGCCGTCACAGACCTTCGACCTAAGATGATATGCCTGGTAGCATTTTTCCCTTAAATGTTTTCCAACCATCCCGACATGCACGTCATTCTGATACAGGATTGAGTAGTTATTGTCCAGGACCGCTATTCCGTCCCCCATGGATGATATTATCGCCTCGGATTTTTTCTTTTCCTCCATTAAGCTTTGCTCCGCCTGCTTGAGTTGCAGGGTGTACTTGAAGATAATCCAATACAGGAAAAAAGTGGAGACCAGGACAGAGAATATACCTTTAGCCATACTGATTTTCATGCGAACATCATCCGACATCGGGATATTGGTCACCAGCATATCAGTGCCTACAATCCAGACAATGTAAGCTGATATATATATCACAACTATTCTTAGGGGTGTTAGTTTCTTCATTTTTGCGACCGCCTTTTATAGTTTTTAAACTTACCAGCAATGTTACCATAAAATGCGTTATTTTGAATTCGCCGGTTCTATAGCGAAGTGCAACACTTGGGGTAACTATGTTATCCTGGGTGTCCATGCTAAAACTCTATAAGCAGCTGTCCCAAGAAGAACGGGAGTATATAGCTCACCTGCTCTCAGAGGGAGATAGTCTCGGGGATATTGCAAAGGCCCTGGATAGAAACAAGAGCACGATCTCCCGAGAACTTTCTCGAAACTCAGCAGCCGAGCGTCAGCGCTATACACCCTGCCGGGCTCATGCTCGGGCCTGTGAGCGAAAGACCACAGCCAATACGCATGAGCGGCTGAAAAATAATTTCATCCGGCAGTACGTAAAAGATGGTCTCGAGGAGGGTTGGTCCCCGGAACAGATCGCCGGACGCATCGGGATAGATCATCCGGGACACTCGGTCAACCACGAGGCTATCTATCAGTACATCTATCATCCCCAGAACCCTTCCCGGCTGGAGATGATCACTCTGTTACGCCGCGCTCACAAGAAGCGGAGGAACAAGAGCATCGGCAGAAAGGTGAGAAAAACCAAGATTCCCAACAGGGTTTCGATCGATGACAGACCGAAGTCCGTAGAGAATCGTAACCGCTATGGCCACTGGGAAGGCGATAGCATAGTCTCCCGTCAGAGCAAGGCGGCTTTAAACACATTGGCTGAGCGCAAGAGCCGGCTTGTGCTAATTACCAAGCTTTCCCGAAAAGGGGCAGCTGAGACCAATAAGGCGGTCATCAGCCGACTCAAGAAGCTCCCAGCGGGAGGTCGTCAGACACTCACGCTGGATAACGGGACCGAGAACGCCAAGCATGAGCAAATATCGTCCAAGCTCGGCATCAAATGTTTTTTTGCTCACACCTACGCATCATGGGAGCGGGGTACGAATGAGAACCTCAATGGTCTCATTCGATGGTACTTGCCAAAAGGAACTGACTTCAGTAAGATTACTAAAGAGCAAATAGCTCAGATCGAATACTTGATTAACAGCAGACCGAGAAAGTGTCTCGGTTATAAAACTCCATTAGAGGTCGTTGCCTCAAGCGTTGCACTTCGAGATTGAATTCGTGATTATAATAACGGAGATACGCGGCTATCTATGCAGCTTTTAGTTGTTTCCCCATCATCTCCACGCCACTTTCGATACAATTTGCAATGGGTTCTTAGGCGACGCGACCTGCCTTGAACTGCGTGAGAACCATCGGAACGGCAAGGACGCCATCAGCGCTCCGCGCGCTGCCTGAAACTCCGATACAAAAGGAGATCGTAGACGATCTTGAGGCCGCCTGCCAGAAAGAACGGTGCACTCAAAAAAGCGGGCGATGCGAGAAAGATTCCGGCAAGGGCCGGCGAGATCGCTGCGCCAACTGAGCGCGAAATGCCGGTCACCCCCGATGCAGCGGAGCGCTCATCAGGGGCCACCACCGCCATGGTGTAGGACTGGCGCGTGGGCACATCCATCTGGGATATGCTGAAGCGGAGCAGCAGCACGGCAATGGCCAGTCCGACATTCGGCATAAGCGGTACGAGGCACAAAAGAACGTTCGAAGGGATATGGGTGAAGACCATGGTGTTGATCAAGCCGATGCGAGATGCGATCCGGACAGCGAGCAGCGCCGAGATGCCGGCAAGAATGTTAGCGCCGAAGAAGATGCTTCCCAGGATGCCCGCGTCTATGCCGAACTTGATGTGGAACCAGTAGGCCACCATGCTCTGGATCACGAACCCGCCTGCAAAGGCATCAAGGGCAAAAAGGGCGGAAAGCCGGAATACGACGGCCTTTGAATCGTGAAGCCCGAGCACCCGTTTCTTTGCGGAGGATGTTTCTGTTGTTTCCACTGCAGGGGAAAGGAACAGGAAGAGGACGACGAGCAGAAGGCCGCATGCAGAGTATCCAAGTATCACAGCCTTATACGACGCGAGCTCCGAGAAACCCGCATGCCCGAGGCCTTGTGACAGGAACCCGCCGGCAAGTGCGCCCGATGCCGTCGCGAGCGAGCCCGCGAGGTTGTACCAGGCAAAGGCCTTTGTGCGTTGCCCGGAAGGAAGAAGCTGCGACAGTGCCGCCTGTTCCAGCGAAAGGAAAGGACCGATCTCATTACCGCTCGGGCTTATGACCCCGATGACGGCCGCAATCATGAGCAGGACGATATTCCCGGTCAGGCTGAAGACCACACCGGCAAGGATCATGAGCCCAGCGCCGAGCAGCAGCATCTTTTTTCTGCCGGCCCGGTCGGCCTTTGTCGTGATCCAGAGTGAAATGCCCGCATCGCCGGCGAGCGTAAGCGTGAAAAGAAGACCGATCTGCGTCCCGGTCAGACCCGCCTCGTGAAGGTACAAGGCAAGCACGACCGAGAGAGCGCCGTAGGCAAAGAGACGCACGCTTCTCGCACTGAACAGAAGCGCGACGTCAAGCCGCGTATGCGCCATACGGTTTCCCCTTCGCGATCATCTCTTTGCAATAAGCATAGAGTGCGTCGTACACGATCCATTCCGCGGCATTGATCTCGTGGTCGTTTTTGAGTCCCAGATGCCGGAACCCTTCTGCGACGGCATTCAGACCCGGCCCCTCCGCCTGATGATGAAGGCTGTTGTCCGTGTCCGCGCCGTTCACGATCCTGGCGAGCAGCGCAAGCGCGGGGTCCTTCGCCAATCCATATTTTATTACGATCGCATCAAATGAGCATTCCTTGTCGTGATGTCCCAGTTCCGCGCCCGGCACGTCGTACGGAATGGCACCAAGCCGAGCGGCCTCGGACTGGACCTTCTCTGCGGGTACGAAAAAGAATTCCGCCTCCCTGTCCACGAACTTCTTTATCAGCCAGGGACAGGCAACACGATCTACTTTTACCTTTTCACGCGTGATCCATTTCATAACTCAACCTCATTTTCCGGATGTTCGAGTGAAACCGGTTGTTCAAAGCTACCTCATGTGTCATCCTGAACGAAGTGAAGGATCTGTAATGTTTGAAAGGGAGAGACTCTTCGCTACGCTCAGAAAGACAATTTCGGAGATGTTCGACTTTCTCACCAGCCTGTTAAGCCTTGACCACAAGCACGGCACAACCGGCGCTTCCTATAACCTTCTCCGTGGAGCTCCCCATAAGGAGTTTCTTCAAGCCTGTTTTACCGTAGGTCCCCATAACGATAAGATCAACGGCCCTTCCGCCTGCCGATTCAACGATGGCATTGTACGATCTTCCCTTGGGAGTGACCGCTTCAGCCGAAACCCCATCCCTCTTTGCCATTTCAGCGGCTTCATTTGAAAATTTCGCGGCCTCTGCCCGTTCGCTTTCGTCACGCATGGCTGAAAGGGCGATGATATGACTTCCACAGCGCATCGCAATGGCAATCGCTTCCTTCATTGCCGCGATAGCATGCGGTGAGCCGTCAGTAGCAACCAGCATGTTTCTGTATTCTATCTGGGCGGCCTTTGGAACAACCAGCACCTTGCAGGGTGCGTGGGCGATCACTTTTGCGGCGACTTCGCCCATCAGGGCCTTCGCCAGGCCCTTGTAGCCGCGTCTGCCGATGACGATCATGTCTGCCTTCTTCGCCCTGGCCTCTTCTACTATGGCTTGCGACGCATCCATCGATTCATGCAGTGCCGTTTCGCATGCGACGCCTTCTTTTGCGGCCCGCGCTCTGATGGAGTCAAGATAAGCGGTTGCCTCTTTCTCCTCCTTTTCAAATACATTCGAGCCGATGGTCTCATATTCAGGATTGGTCTCGATCGTCATGGACACATACATCCTGCTGGAACATTTCGAGGCGAATTTGATCGCTTCACGTATCGCCCCCTCGCTGTATTCGGAACGATCGATTGCTAACAGGATCTTTTCCAGTCCTCCTATGGGGCATGCCGGTCCATTTGTCATAGTGTTCTCCTTTGTTTGTTGATTTAGCTGCACATTAAATAGTAAGTATAGCGTATGCGGTCATAATTTGCTTTTATTCACGCCCTGCCGATCTTCACGTTCATAACAAAGACCGGTACCGCAAGGATGAGAAGCGCCGCCATGAACCAGAACGCATAGAGATAATCATATCGGGCGATGAGAATTCCCGCCAGAATGGGCCCGGATGCGTGGCCGATATCGAAGATCGTGCCGAAGGTCCCCATGGCTGTGCCGAAATGCTTCTCCTTGCACAGGTCCGCGACCAGGGCAGCGCCGGACGATGTTACTACAGCCTCTCCAAGACCGAAGAACGCCGCTGCAACCATGAGCAGGGAGAAGCTCTTTAGCATCGGGATCGCGCCAAAGGACACAGCGCAGATCAAGAGGCCGGTCACAATAAGCGCCGTCCTTCCGTACTTGTCCGATGTCTTGCCCATGACCGGTTTCGATAATATGGTCGTCACGACCTGAACGCCCCACAAAATACCCGCCTGAAATTCGTTCAGCCCCACGACCTTCACGGCATAAATCGGCAGGAATGCCTCAAGCGCTCCTACGGCCATGTTCTGCATGCCTTCCATGACGGAGGTGATCACAACCCGTTTGTCGCTTCCAACCTCTTTAATCCCTGAAACGAACCGTTGGAACGCCTCTTTCAGGCTTGCGCCATTATGATCTGATTTCCCGTCCCTGAGCAAGCCGAGCGAGAGAAGAAGCGCCATCATTCCGGTGATGCCGCTCAGGAGATAAGCATAGTGGAATTCCTTAAGAGACGGCTCGGCAGCGCCGGCTGCATGGTGGAGTATGAAGCCGCCGAGCGGCGCTCCAAGCAGGTTCCCGATGATGGTGATGGAGGAGAACCAGGAAAGCATCTCCCCCTTTTTTGATCCCGCGACGTCCGCGACAACCGCCATTGACACGGGGCCATAGATCGCCGTCGCAAGCCCGTGAATGAACCTGATGATGATCAGAGGATAGTAACTCTCCACCCAGAGATAGGCGAAGGGCATGAAGGCAAAGAAGAGAAGACCGATGAGCATGGTCTTCTTTCTTCCTATGATATCCGAGAGAGCGCCGGCAGGCAGCTTGAAGAAGATCCCGGTCACGGTCGAGATTCCGACCGCAAACCCGATGGCCTCCGGTCCTGCGCCGAGGAAAAGAGCAAATAGGGGAAGCACGGGACTTCTCGCCAGGGCATAGGAAAGCCGGGCAAAGAAGCCCACGGTGCAGAGCGCGTTAAACGGGGATAAAAATTTTATCATATATGTTTACCTTCCCCCTCACTGTGCAACATGCACATGGGTTACATTTTAACCTATGGACATAGGTTACACTTTTATTGACATGGGCTCCACTTTTCCGAGCCTTACGTCGAGTATGCCAATAGGATGGAATCCGAATCGAATTTCGTATTTTCCATCTGC
>JBGPIG010000127.1:0-7543 GCA_041484745.1 Nitrospirota bacterium
GTAGGGATCCACATTCCGAACCTGTGCCATATCAAGGAGCTCAGGGGCGTGGGCGCGTGCCGTATGTGTATGGTGGAGATCGAGGGCATGAAGACCCCGGTCCCTGGCTGCACGACCCGGACCAAGGAAGGCATGAAGGTTCAGACCAAAACGGCGAAGGTTGAGGAGATCAGAAAGTTCGTGACCGACCTGGTCCTGTCCTTTCATCCGCTCGACTGCATGACCTGCCCCAAGGCCGGTGCCTGCGACCTTCAGCGCTATGCCGCTGACCTGAAGATCCAGGAATCGTCATTCGGCAGGAAGAGCTTCAACTACCCGCTGAACGACCAAAGCCCCTTCATTACCATCGATAATAACTACTGCATTCTCTGCGGACGCTGCGTGCGAGTCTGCAAAGAGCAGGGCACGAACGTGCTCGATTTCATGGGCCGCGGCATCACAACCAAGGTCTCGACGGCAATGGATAAACCCCTTCATGAGTCAGGCTGCACTTTTTGCGGGAGCTGCGTTGACGCTTGCCCGGTGAACGCGATCATGGAGCGTGACCGCTGGCAGCACGGCAGGGAGTGGGACCTTCAGAAGCACGACACCGTCTGCACAGCCTGCGGTTCGGGCTGCAGTGTGATCACGAGCAGCAAAGAAGGCAGGATCGTGAAGGTGAACGCGAAAGAGGACAATGGATATATCTGCGCCATCGGCCGCTTCGGTTTCGATTCCTTGAAATCGGCAAACCGTATTACCGCGCCGATGAAGAAACAGGGTGGTAAGCTTGTGCCCACCACGTGGGAAGATGCAGCGAAGATTGCGGGTGCTGCGCTCAAGAAGGCCGGTGCGAATGCGGGTTTCATCGCCGCCGGTTCCCTCACGAATGAAGAAACGTATGCTGTGCAGGAACTTGCCCGCAAGGTCGTGGGGAGCGCTAATATTGATACACCGTCATCTATATATGCCGGCGGGCTGATCTCGGCCCTCCGTACGGTCTACGGCGATGGGGGCATCACCGTCGCGTCCCAGGCCGACCTCAAGTCCGCGGACGTGGTCGTGCTGATCGGAGCAGACCCCTCACAGAAGAAACAGTCCCTCCAGGAACTGGAGGTCATGATCCGGAGAAGGGCACAGGCAGGCGCAAAGGTCATTGTGGTAAACCCCGTTAAGATCGAGCTTGCCGGGCATCAGAATGCTATTCATCTCCAGCTCAAGGAAGGGACCGAGACGGTCCTGCTCGCAGGGCTTATGAGTGCCGCGATCGCAGAGGGCGCAACAGCTACTGCCAAGGGTCTGGATGCACTGAAAAAAGCCCTTGTAAGCGTTGATCAGGCCGCAGCCGGTTCCGGTGTAACAGCTGAACTGATTGCGAATGCCGGGAAGGCGTATGCCGCGGCAAAGCAGCCGGTGGTTGTCATTGGTTCGGGCGTTGCCGCGAACGAGGACGCATCGCTCCAGTCCCTGAACCTGGCGCTGGTGAAAAACGCAGGGGTCCTGCCGCTTATGCTCGAGGCGAATGCCCTGGGTGCTATCCTGATGGGCTGCACGCCGGCCACGGGACCGGGTGCTGCTAAAGTAAAGAAGGCAGGCAAGGGTTACTGTGAAATGAAGTCCGGTACCAAGGTGCTCTATATTGCCGGCAGCGTGGCGGACATGGATTTCAAGTCAGACATGATCATCGTCCAGGCAAGCCATATGACCCCGCTCGCGGAAAAGGCCGACCTCGTGTTTCCCATGACCGCATTATATGAGAAACAAGGAACGATCGTGAACACCTACGGTATGACCAAAGCTGTAACTCCGGCACAGCAAGCAGTTGGTGTTGCCAAGGACGGTGTCGAGATCGTGTCCGAGATCTCGACCGCAGTCAGCAAGGCCAAGGCGATCAAAGCCAAAGAGGTCACGACAGCGGTCAGGAAAATAAAAGCAGGGAAGCTCGGCGCAGGCGCATTCAAGCCGGTGGTTGCAAAAGCGGCGAAGCCCTACGCGGTATTTGCTTCGGTGATGCTCACGGCCATGAACCAGGGTTTGCTCTCAGGTGCTGGTGTGTCAAAAATCATGTTGGTAAAGCAGCTAACAATGCAGAAATAGAATCAGTATCTTGGCCATGCTGTTCGCCATTTCCGTGGAGTTTATGCTATTGACTTAGTGTGGTTTTTTTGTTCCTATGTTTGTATAATGCGGGGGTACAAAACAGGAGATGTCGAGTCTCCTTGGGGATTATGAAAGGAGTTTTGAAAAAGCTATGAGAGAAGACCTTAAATCTGTTGATCCGGCCGCACAGGCGCTGCTGAAGGTGGCTGGACAGAAAAAAATAATCACGTCTTTTGAAAGGGCTGAAACGCTCAAGCCCTGCCCGATAGGACACCAGGGCGCCTGCTGCAAGATGTGCCATATGGGCCCCTGCAGACTGGTCGGCAAGGAAGACGAGGCTGTCGGTGTTTGTGGGGCCACTCTGCCGGTTGTGACGGCGCGAAATTTTGCACGCATGGTAGCCGCGGGTACGGCAGCGCATTCAGACCACGCGAGAGACCTGGCGAACACACTGCTGGCGGTGGCACAGGGCCACGCGAAGGATTTTAAGATCAAGGATGTTCGTAAACTGAATCGCGTTGCGGGCTACCTCGGCATCGACGTCGAGGGAAAGCCCGTGAACGAAGTTGCTGAAAAGGTTGCGTTGAAATTCCTCGAGCAGTTCGGGCAGCAAAAGGGGGAACTTGCCTATCTGTCCCGGGCTCCAAAGAAGCGGCAGGAGATCTGGAAAAAGCTCGGCATCGCTCCGAGAGCCATTGACCGTGAAGTGGTCGAGATGATGCACCGTACAACCATGGGCGTGGATCAGGAAGCGAATAACATCATGCTTGGTGCCATGCGTACTTCGCTCGCCGATGGCTGGGGCGGCTCCATGATGGGTACGGATATATCCGATATTCTGTTCGGTACTCCCAAGCCGGTCCAGTCCAGGGCCAGCCTCGATGTGTTCAAGGAAGACCACGTGAACCTTGTGGTCCACGGCCATGAGCCGTCATTTGCCGAGATGCTCGTGGTTGCAGTAGACGACCCTGAAATAGCGGCATACGCCATGTCGAAAGGTGCAAAAGGGGTGAACCTCGTGGGTATGTGCTGCACCGCTAACGAGATCCTTGTCCGGCACGGCATCTCCACTGCGGGCGGATTTCTGCAGCAGGAACTCGGCATTATCACCGGTATGGTTGAGGCGATGGTGGTGGATGTGCAGTGTATTATGCCCGCCATCGGAGAACTTTCAAAGAAATTCCATACCAAGATTATTACGACAACGAACAAAGGTAAAATGAAGGATGCCATTCATATAGAATATGATGAGCATCATGCCCTTGATCTGGCAAAGAAGGTTGTTCGTATCGCGATCGATAACTTCCAGAACCGCAGAAAAGAGGATGTATCGCCCGCTAACATTAAGCCGGCAGATATGATCGCCGGGTTCTCAGACGAGTACATCGAGTATATGCAGGGCGGATTGTATCGAGGCTCATACCGGCCGCTGAATGACGCCATTATCGCCGGCCGCATCCGAGGTATTGTCGCTATTGCAGGTTGTAACAACCCCAGGATCTGCCAGGACAGCATTCATAACTTCCTTACCCGTGAGTTGATCAAAAACGATGTGCTGGTTGTCCAGACCGGCTGCTCGGCTCATGCCTCGGCCAAGGCCGGATATATGACGCCTGAGAACGCGCTCGAAAATGCAGGTAAGGGTCTGCGTGAGGTGTGCGAAGCCATCGGCATTCCCCCCGTGCTCCACTTGGGTTCCTGTGTGGACAACTCCCGCATCCTGACCATTGCATCGAAGATAGCAGAAGAGGGCGGCCTCGGCGACGACCTTGGTGGACTTCCGGCAGTGGGTATTGGTCCTGAGTGGATGAGCGAAAAGGCTATTGCCATCGGGACATACTTCGTCGCATCCGGTGTGCCGATCATCTTCGGTGCTGGTTCACCGGTCAGCGCGAGCAAGACGCTCAAAGATCTCATGGAAAACAAGTGGTGGGACATGGTGACAGCCGGTTTCTACTTTGAAGAAGATCCCGGTAAGATGCTTGAATTGGCGCTGATGCTTATTGACACGGCGCGTGAGAAGCTGAAACTCCGCAAGTATGAGTCAGGCAGGTTCGGCACCGAACGTGTACTTATGGATATGGCCGCACGGCGCGGAGGCACGTTCGCCACTCCGCACGGGGTGGACGTCTAGGATGTATATCAGATCAATCTTCTGGAGGAGAGGCTGCAAGGGCCTCTCCTTTTTTTATTTTTATTTGTAAGCTCGAATTGTCTATAATCAGGACTAGGCGCCTTCTCATATTTGTGACATGAGGGAATAACCTTGGATCGTGGAGAACGTCTCAATACCATAACTCATTTGATCGGTGCAGCCCTTGCACTAGCGGGCGTGGTAGTTCTTGTCGTCCAAGCGAGTTTGCAGGGAGATCCCTGGAAAATAGTCAGCTTCAGTGTTTACGGTTTCACACTGGTGGCGCTTTACATATTATCGACGATTTACCATGGTATCAGCGGCAAGGTCAAGACCGTTTTCCAAAAGGTTGATCATGCCGCTATCTATATGCTTATAGCCGGCACCTATACCCCATTCACCCTTGTTACGCTCCGTGGTTCTTGGGGATGGTCCATCTTTGCGGTCATCTGGGGACTGGCAATCGTGGGAATAGCTCAAGAGGTTCTTTTGACAACAAAGCAGCGGATGCTTTCAGTCGGGATCTACCTGTTAATGGGTTGGCTCGTCATTGTTTTTATCCGGCCTCTTGCACAGGCCCTTCCGTGTGCGGGGATGGTCTGGATGGTTGCCGGAGGATTGTTCTATACCCTGGGCGTCGTATTCTATGGCCTGGATAAAAAAATTCCCCATGGCCACGGCATCTTCCATTTTTTTGTACTCGCCGGCAGCATCTGTCATTATGTTACTATCCTGATGTACGTGGCGTGACGTCGGGATTCACTTCCTTCCTGTATTTAGTGCAAACTCCCCATTAAAGCACAACATCTTGTGCGGCATTGTTCTTGAGAAAAAAAAGTATAAAAATCAAAAATAAATCTTGACAAGCAGAAATATTTGAGTATCATCATAACTATACTTACTATAACTAGTATCAGTAATCTATGTAGAGAGGGTGCCATGGTTACACGCAAAAGCGTTAAAAAATATAAAACGAGCGAGATTTGCAATCGTTTCGATATTTCCCGGGCCACACTCTTTCGCTGGGAGAGCGATGGTTTGTTGACTGGTGTTGAGCGTGACTGGCGTGGCTGGAGGATCTACAATCAGAACAACCTGAGGGATATTGAGAAAATCATGAAAGGCAAGAACAACAGGTAAGACAGCGTACCATCTGTTTGTGGAGTGATGATAATGTTTTTTTCGAAAAAAATAGAGCCCATTGCACTGGACATCGGATCAACGTTTATCAAGCTTGCTCAGTTGAAGGGTTCGAACAGGAACTATCAACTCGTGAAGTTCGGCATGGTTCCCTTACCGCCCGAAGTAATCGTGGAAGGTGCGGTTATGGATGCAGGCAGGGTGGTCGAGGCCATCAAGGAACTTCTCGCGGCCCAGAATGTAACGACTAAAGAGGTCGTTATTTCCGTATCTGGTAGTTCGGTCATTATTAAGCGCGTTTCTGTTGCCGACATGACCGATGAAGAGCTTGCGGAATCTATCAAGTGGGAGGCGGAGCAGTACATCCCCTTTTCTATCGACGACGTAAATGTTGATTTTCAAAAGCTTGGAGCGGGCGCTGCCGAAGGGCAGGCGGATGTACTCCTCGTCGCGGTCAAGAAGGATAAAATTAACGACTATGTAAACCTCGTAAAAGAGGCGGGTCTGGAGCCAGCGGTCATGGACGTCGACGCCTTTGCGCTGGCGAATATGTACGAGCTTAACTATGATATCGAAGCCGGTGTCACTGCGCTCCTCAACATCGGAGCTTCGGTGATGAACATCAATATCCTGAGGGACGGCGTGTCCATATTCACGCGCGATATTACGGTGGGTGGTAACCGGTATACCGAGGCCCTCCAGAGGGATTTCGGCCTGACCTATGAGGACGCTGAAAAGGTGAAGCGGGGCGAAGAGGTAGAAGGGGCGGACAAGGAACAAATTGCCGCTGTAATGTCTTCAGTAACGGACGACATCGTATCCGAGACGCAGCGATCATTCGAGTTTTTCCGCTCCACGACCGGGAGTGAAAAAGTTTCACGGGTGCTGGTTTCAGGTGGATGTGCTAGGATAGGGAATTTTACGACAGTCCTCTCCGAAAGGCTTGAAATTCCGGTGGAAGTGACTAACCCGTTCAAAAATATAAAAGTGGACCCGAAACGCTTCGACCCGGCGTTTATAGCAGACTCAGCCCCCCTTTCCGCTGTGGCGGTGGGGCTTGCGATTAGGAGGCCAGGCGACAGATGATAAAGATAAATCTTTTGCCTACCAAGAAGAAGCCTCCCAAGAAAGTCATTGATCTTCAGCAGCAGCTGCTGCTCGGGTTGCTCGTCGTTGTTCTCGTCGTGATTGTTATGGTGTTCTTCTGGAAACGGCAAAAAGATCTGATTGCGGCCCTCGAACAGGAAAAGTCCACCATTCAAACGCGGATCCATGAGCAGGACAATATGCTCAAGGAAGTTAAAAACGTCGAGGAAGAGCGAAAAAAGGTCGCTGAAAAAATTGATATAATTGAGAAACTCAAAAAAAATCAAGCCGGTCCTGTGCGGCTTCTCGATGAGATAAGCGCGGCGCTCCCCATGGGCGTGACATTATCGTCTCTTACGGAAGCCAGCAATAATGTCAGTATTGAGGGTGAGGCGTTTACGAATGAGGATGTTGTTCGTTTTGTCGATAACCTGAAGGCGTCACGATTTTTAGCAGAAATTTTTTTAGTTGAAACCAGTCGGGTAAAACGTGACGATGCGGATTTATATAAATACAAACTCCAATTTACTTATCGAGGGTTGTGATGGCTTCTGCACTGGTGAATAAAATACAGAAGATTCCTCCCAAGACGCGGATAGTCATCCTTGCCGTCTTTATCGTTGTGCTCTTGATTGTCTATATTTCGCAGTTCCGTATTCCCATGAACACTCAGATTAAGGATCTTGAGAGATCGATTGCTGAATCCCAGACAAAAATGAAAGAAAACGATGAGAAGATAAAGAAACTGGATGACCTCAAGGCGGAGGTAAAGGGGTTGCAATCACGGCTTTTAGTCCTGACAGAGCAGCTTCCTCCCGAATCAGAGGTTTCGGGTTTGCTGAGGCAGATACAAGGTTTAGTGAATCAATCGGGATTGACCCTTAAACTCTGGAAACCTGAGAAACGAAAGACGCATGCCAGCGGGCTGTATGAGGAAATACCCATAGCTCTTGTCTTGAGCGGCGGGTATCATAATACGGCTGCTTTATTTGACCGGATAGGAAAACTCACCCGTATTGTGAACATTGTCAACATAAAAATGGGTGGGGCCAAAGTAGCGATGTCAGGTGGAACTGAAGTCGATATTAGCTGTACAGCGGTAAC
>JBGPIG010000128.1:0-7492 GCA_041484745.1 Nitrospirota bacterium
AGATCAGATGGCACGGCCGGGGCGGTCAAGGGACCGTGACCGCGGCCAAAGTGCTCGCAGACGCGTGTCTCTCCGGCGGCCGCAACGTGCAGGCCTTCCCGGAATATGGGCCGGAGCGCGCCGGAGCGCCGCTCCGCGCCTATAACCGGATCAGCGAGAAGGTTCTCCGGATGCACTGCCCGGTGCTGAATCCCGGTGTGGTGGCCGTCGTGGACGCAACGCTCCTTGATGCGATCAATGTCGCCGAGGGCGCGAAGGACGATGCCGTCTTCATCATCAACACGGGCAGGGACCCGAAAGAAGTTCGGGCGAAACTGAAAGCCAAGCCAACTCAGAAAGTATTCACCGTCGATGCATCCAAGATCGCGGTCGAGACGATCGGCAGGGCTATGCCGAACTCATGCATGCTCGGCGCAGTGAACCGGGCCACGGCGATCGTAACTATGGAAGTGCTGCTCGATGATGTGAAAGGCAGTTTCGGAAAGAAATTTGCGCAGAAGATCATCGACGGGAATCTCGCCGCAGTCAAGCGCGGGTACGAGGAGGTAAAAGAAGGATGAAACAGATGAACTGGAAAGAGCTGCCGCATGCCGGCACCATTCTGAAGGCCGGCAATGCGAATGAGTACAAGACCGGATCGTGGCGTTCGCTCAAGCCCCGCTGGATCGAGGAAAACTGCATCCAATGCCTCTTTTGCTGGATATACTGCCCGGATTCAGCGGTCCTGGTGAAGGATGAGAAAATGATCGGATACGACTACGACCACTGCAAGGGCTGCGGCGTCTGCGCCATGGAGTGCCCGGGGAAAAAAGGCAACAAAGCCATTGTCATGGAAGAGGAGGGCAAGTAACATGGGCGTGACGACAACAAAGACCGTGGCGGTCACCGGCAACCAGGCGGTTGCCGAAGCGCTCCGCCAGTTGAACCCCGATGTAATGCCGGCGTATCCCATCACCCCGTCAACGGGCATCATGGAATCATTTACCTCGTTCGTCTCGAACGGCAAGGTGGACACTGAAACGATCCTCGTGGAAAGCGAACACAGCGCCATGAGCGCCTGCATCGGCGCCTCGGCAGCGGGCGGCAGAGTGGCCACGGCCACCAGTGCCCAAGGCATGGCCCTCATGTGGGAGATGCTCCACATCGCTTCGGGCTACCGTTTGCCGATCCTGATGGCGCTCGTGAACCGGGCTCTGTCCGCGCCGCTCAATATCCACGGCGACCATTCCGACGGCATGACTATGCGCGACTGCGGCTGGATCCAGCTCTTTTCCGAGAATGCCCAGGAGGCTTACGATAACACGATCATGGCCTATCGCATTGCCGAGCACAAAGAGGTGCGGTTGCCGATTGCGGTCAATATGGACGGTTTTATTATCAGCCACTCCATTGAAAGCATGCAATATCTACCCGATGATGTGGTGAAGAAGTTTGTCGGAGAATACATCGCGCTCGATTCACTCCTCGACCTTGATAACCCCAAGAGCATCGGCGCCCTGGTGCTTCCGGACTACTACATGGAGCATAAACGCGCCCAGCACGAGGCCATGCTGAACGCCAAGAAAGTCATCCAGGACGTTTCCGCCGAGTTCGCCAAAATCTCCGGGCGCACCTACGGGCTGTTCGAATCATACCGGCTTGAAGATGCAGAGGTCGTTCTCGTTGCGCTCAATTCCGCCGCAGGTACGATCAAGGACGAAATTGATCGCTATCGTCAAAAGGGCGTGAAGGCAGGCTTGCTCAAGCCCCGCGTGTTCAGGCCGTTCCCCTATGAGGAAATCGGCGCCGCGCTCAAGAACGCCAAGGCCGTCTGCGTCATGGACCGGGCGGATTCCTACGGCGGCTACGGCCCCATGTTCATGGAGATCGCGCCGGCCGTCTACCCCTATCGCCAGGGACCGCTCCTGTTCAACAAGATCTACGGCCTCGGCGGCAGGGACCTGATGCCCCTCGATGTTGACCAGATGATCGATGAGACCATAGAGGTTGCCAAGACCGGCAAGGTCAAGATGGTGAAAGAGTACATTACGGTAAGAAACTAAAAACCCTTTAACCGCAGAGGACGCAGAGAATGAGAAAAGCTCTTCTCCGTGACTCCGTGGTTGTGGCCAAGGAGAAAATCATGAGCACGATACAGGAAAAACCCTTAACGCTGAAATCACTTTCGCATAAGCAGGAACTGCTCACCGGTGGTCACCGGATGTGCTCCGGCTGCGGTGCACCGACGATTGTTCGCCAGGTCCTCATGGCAATTGACGAGCCGGTGGTGATCGCGAACGCCACAGGCTGCCTCGAGGTTTCGACCTGCCTGTTCCCCTACACGGCATGGAAAGTGCCGTGGATGCACAGTGCTTTCGAGAACGCGGCAGCAACAGCCTCGGGCATCGAGACCATGTACCGGTCGCTCCGGAAACAGGGGAAGCTGAAGAAGGAAATGAAGTTCATCGCCTTCGGCGGCGACGGCGGCACCTATGATATCGGGTTCCAGGCGCTTTCAGGCGCGATGGAGCGAGGCCACCAATTGCTCTACATCTGCTACGACAACGGCGCGTATATGAACACCGGGATCCAGCGCTCGAGCGCCACGCCCTTTGGCGCGGACACGACGACCTGCCCGGTTGGCTCCAAAGTCCAGGGCAAGCCCCAGCGTCGCAAGGACCTTACTCGCATTATGGCGGCGCACAACGTGGCGTACGCGGCACAAGCCTCGCCCCACAACTGGAAGGACCTTATAACGAAGGTCCGAAAGGCCCTTGCCACGAACGGTCCTGCCTATATGGGTGTTGTCTCGCCTTGCAACCGCGGCTGGCGCTCCCAGACGAACGACTCGATCCTGCTGTCCCGGCTCGCGGTCGAGACTTGCTACTGGCCGCTGTACGAGGTACAGGACGGGAAATGGACCATCAACTACGACCCCAAGGAACGGAAGAAGCCGGTTGCCGAGTGGCTCAAGCCCCAGGGCCGGTTCAAGCATCTCTTTGCTCCGGGCAACGAGGCCCTGCTTGAACAGTTCCAGAAGCTGGTGGACAATGACTGGGAAAGTCTCAAGAAGCTCCAGGAAATGTCGAAGAGCTGAAACAAGGGCATCATTATAAAGACAAGACAATAGCCGGGAGGAACGCTCGCCCGGCTATTTTACTTTCGGCAATGGCGCAAAAAAACGCTTGAAATCCGGACATTAGTGTGGTTTAATAGTTTCACTCGCGCTAGTTGCAGGCAGGGCGGCACGATCGTAGAGGAGATGCGGATATGCTTGGTTCTGATCTGGTGATGTATGATGAAGAATTTAAGCTGATAGACGCAGAACTCCAGCGCCTCCTTGCCCAAGCAAATGCACAGGTTGTGTTTCTCGTAGACAAGAACGGCCAGTTGATTGCGGCGACAGGTGAAACAGAAGATTTGGATACGACGTCGCTTGCCTCCCTCACCGCCGGCAATATCGCCGCCACGGGCGGCATGGCCAAGTTGCTGGGTGAGAAGGAATTTTCCATTCTCTTCCATGAGGGTCAGCGGGACAATATTCATATCTCGATCATCGGTCAGCGAGTGATTCTGGTGGTGATCTTCGACAAGCGGTCATCGCTCGGGTTGGTACGGCTTCGGGTCAAAAAAAGCGCTGAAATATTGGGCGACATATTCAACCAACTCCTCCACAAAGTGGAAACAGAAAAGGGTTCTGGAAAAGCAGCCGATTCTCCCTTTGCCGAGATAACAGACGAAGATATTGATAAGCTCTTCGGTTAGCCCAGCCTCGATCATTTCCTGAATGCCCTAAGGAGAGGAATTACCGTCCCATGTCCTTTATCAATTATTCGTCGCGAGAGATCAACTGCAAGATCGTGTACTACGGCCCGGGCCTGTGCGGAAAGACGACCAACCTGCAGTGGATATACAAAAAGACGAACCCGGACAGCAAAGGTAAGATGATCTCTCTGGCGACCGAGACGGAGAGGACGCTCTTCTTCGATTTTCTTCCGCTCGCGTTGGGTGAGATTCGCGGCTTCAAGACCCGGTTCCATCTCTACACCGTGCCCGGCCAGGTGTTCTATGATGCAAGCCGAAAACTTATCCTGAAAGGTGTGGATGGTGTGGTGTTCGTGGCGGATTCGCAAATCGAGCGCATGGAGGCCAACATAGAGAGTATGGAGAACCTCCGTCTCAACCTCGCTGAACAAGGGTATAATCTGGACAAGATCCCGTTCGTCATGCAATACAACAAACGGGACCTGCCGAACCTTGTGCCGCTTGAAGAAATGAAAAAAGGTTTGAACCCGAGGGGTCTCCCCGAGTTCGAGGCCGTAGCTGTGGACGGTACCGGTGTGTTCGATTCCCTTAAGGCGATCGCCAAGCTCGTCATCATGGAGCTGAAGAAGGGACAGGAAGGATAGAAACCAAGGGTCCCGAGACGAGGGACCAGGACAAAAAATAACTGATTGACAGAACAGGCTATAGTATGGTATTTATACCAGCCTGATTTGATACAAGATAAGCACCGATATCATTCCCGGATAGCTCAGTCGGTAGAGCGGGTGGCTGTTAACCACCATGTCGCAGGTTCGAGTCCTGCTCCGGGAGCCAAACACTTCCAAAACTGGGCACTCTCCCCCTCATCGGGGATTGAGTGCCCAGTTTTTTTCCAGCAATAGCCGCAGCCAGCGCCGCATGACTTCCCCGAACGCATACCTTGTTGCCGTCAACCCTGATTTCATCCACGAGAAGCTTTAAATACTCCTTGCCGAGCCCGGAAGACCTGTCCTGCAACTTGTTTTTTAACACCGAACAGAACGCGCTCACATGGCCCGGCTTGATCCGATCCAAGGGCAATTCTTGTTCACGCCGCAGACCCGCAATCTCGGTTAAAATCTCTTGCCGCTTCGCTTGATGCTTGTGGACTCGCTCCTGCAAGGTAATGTCCATCGGCAGCAGACCCTTTTCAACAGCCTCATAGAGACGATCCGCTTGGCTCTTGAGGTTGTCCAGTTCCTTTGTCAGTGTTTTCAGCTGGTCATTGTTTGTCGAGCCGGATTTCTTCTGAGCCTGTAACAATTCTGACAACATGGTTTTGACCCGCTCAGGTTTAAAGACGCGATCCGCGACGGCCTGTAATACAAGATTATCCAGTTTTTCCATAGGGATATTATTGCTCTGACAGGTCTTGCGTCCTATCTGGTTGATCCTCGTTGAACACTTGTAATAGTGATACTTCCCGCTCTTGCCGGTTGCAAGGGTCATCCGTGCTCCGCACTCCCCGCACCGAAGAAGGCCCGTCAGCAGAGTAGGGGAACTCACGATCCGAGGCGGCACGTTTGCCGGTGAACGGTCAACGCGACGTTGTGCTGTGTGGTCGAAGGTTTCAACATCGATGATCGGTTCAACATTGACTTGCACCCATTCCGACTGAGGCTTGAGCTTTCGGGTTTTCGACTCTCGTTTGTTAAAAAAGTATTCGCCAAGATAGGTTCGATTTGCCAATAGGTCATAAACAAGGGTCTTGTTCCACTTGCTGCCCCTCATGGTAACGCCCTGTTCATTGAGAAGGGATGCAACACCCTTCACGCCGAGCGCCCGGCCCTGATGACCGTACAGATACAGCTTGAAGATATCCTTCACTATTGCTGCCTCTGCAGGGTCAATTTCAAGCTGCTTCTTATTGCCCTTTCTGCCTAATATCGGAAGCTCTTTCTTTCGATAACCATAAGGCGGTGTTGAGCCGTTGAAATAGCCTTGCCGTGCATTTTCCTTCATGGCTCTTAAGGTATGCTTAGAATTTTCCTTGCTTTGATATTCATCGAATAGACTAAAAATACTCCTAGCCATTTCACCGGCGGAATCGTCAGCAGTCTGTTGAGTTATAGAAATTAATCTCACATCGTGCTTTTTTAAACGACGCTCATAAAAGCCGAGCTCTATATGGTCACGGAAGAAACGAGAAAGACTATGTACGATTATCGCACTATAAGGTGAAGGAGAAGCGCAGGAATCGGAAATCATTTGCTGAAACGCCTGCCTTTTGTCATCCATGGCCGAGGCCCCCGATTCAACGTATTCAAGCGCGATAGTATGGCGGTTAGACTTACACCAATCCCGCATTTGACGGAGCTGATCGGGAATTGATAAATCCTTTTCAGCCTGCTTGCTCGTTGATACCCGCGCATAGAGAGCGACAATCATAATAATTACCCCTTTCCTTGATCAACCTGCATAAGAACTTCTTTTATCAGTTCTGAAAAATGCGATTTTAGCAGCATAACTTCCGACGCCGATACTTCATCAAGTACACGAATATCAACATCAACGATAAGTCCTTCAAGTTCCTTCGTTTTGCCCAATCATGGCGCACCGCCTTCTTTGCCTAATGTATTCCTGCCCGTTCCGTGCCATTCCTGACTACATGAAACCCTGACTAATTCCCTGATAAGCCCTGCCCTACCTAATTCATTTAAAATAAGTTTGCGAAAAGTATCAAATTGATTCTCCGACAAAGGTAATAATTCTGCATACCGCAAAATATTCTTTGAACGAATGCTTACCAATTGCCCTATCAGCTCTTTCGTTACCATTTTCCCAGTTGCATTTCCTTGATACGTCTCTGAACATCAATTTCCCAATCAAGAGGCTCATGAATCTTAACCATCATATTACTGAAATGACTTAATGCTATTTGGGGTGAAATTAGCGGTTGTTTCGTTTTAATACAGCGGATTGCCGCAACGCGTTTCAAATAGCCGTACACTGAAATAACCATCCGCATCATGATTTCTTCTAAGATGGCTTCATCGCCATAAACACGACAGACGCCGAGATGATCCAGTGTGCTGATCATTTTCTGTAGGTTCTTCCAAAGGGGATGAAGCGGCCAGCGGGAACGGTTGGTATCTCCGTTTGATTGCCTCAGTGTATCATGCTCCTCGGAAAGATAGCGCAGCAGGTCGCCTCGTTGTCCTTGCAGGTCGTCGAAAGACAATATGCCAAATCGTTTTAATATGGCCTTTCTAACCTGCCATTCAACGCGCCAGACATTTTCTTTTTGTTCCCATAGGAGAAAGAACCAGACCTTGCCGCTCTCTTGCTCAATTTCGGCGACCTTATCATAGACACGAAGAACAAGATCACCTTTGCCGAGAGTGAAGGTCTGCACCTTGCCGTTTTCACGGTGCTGGCTATCCTTCTTAGACCGACTGACAAAATCATCTAAATTAAAATCAACGAGGGGTAGATTATAATCAAAACAGAAGTCTACGCGGGAAAGCTTTTCCGGTTTGGTAGGCTCATAGCCGATGGACTTTGCCCATGATAAGAACTTATCATGCAGAGCAAAGGCCGATTCACGCCAGAGCGCTTGGCTTCGGAAGGTCACGTAAAAGTTAGGTGATATGAATTCGCTGAATTCTATCTTGAAATCATTATTCTCAATAACGAAGGTATAGCCGGAAGAAGTACCATAAGGGGCAAGTAAAAATTCAGAGTTGCCGAGCACGACAGACAGGGGATG
>JBGPIG010000129.1:0-7461 GCA_041484745.1 Nitrospirota bacterium
ATCTTTGCCGATGTGGCGAGCTATCTCTCTCAAATAGAAGCGATCATCCGGATTGTTAAAGAACAGGCCTAAAAGCTCCGCTCTTGTGGAAGAGAAGAGTTTTGTCATCACGTTTTGTTCTCCTCGTAGACAAAATATACAACAAGAGTGTATGTTTTGTCAACAAGAAAGTTAAATAAATTAGTTTTCCGTATGTTAGACTATTTATCAACACTTCAATTCACACACAACAAAATGCGTCACAATATTTATTGTTATTTTACCAATATTCACATTATTACTGGTTCTCGCATTTTCGCGCATCTGTTGTTGGCACGAGGAAAAAATTGTCCTGGACGGACATCGCATTGTTTGTCACATCCAAGTTCCGCTACTATTACCGCGGAAACAGCGACCATTTTTAGCGACACCCGGCCGCGAACGAGCGTGATGCCCTCCCCGCCGAAACAGGAGTCGTTGCATCCTCTCTTACGGACGCCCCTTTTTTTCGGAATAACGCGCATTCAAAAAAGTCCAACAGGGAAAATCACGGACATGACTTTCATAAAGACCCTCATAATTTTTATTTCGCTCCTCTTGCCACTTGTGGTATACTGCGCACTACAATTTGTTGACAAAATGTCTGCATCCACGATCGGAGAAGTATGGATTTCAGTGAATTGGATGTGCCCTTCGAAGTGAAGCAAGGGATCGAGCATGTTGGCTTTACCGTATGCACTCCCGTACAGGAGGCGGTGATCCCGAGAGCGTTGCGCGGAGAAGACGTAGCGGCACAGGCGCAGACCGGCACGGGAAAGACCGCCGCCTTTCTCATTTCCCTGTTCGCCCGGATGAGCAGAAATCCCGCCATGGATTTCGGAAACTCTCCCCAGGCACTGATCATCGCGCCCACACGCGAGCTTGCGGACCAGATCTATCACGAGGCCGAGCGGCTCGGAAAGTTCACGGGCTTCCGTCTCCTCGCGGTTTTCGGCGGCATCGATTACCAGAAACAGATGGATACTCTCCGGAACGGCGTCGACGTGCTCATCGGGACCCCCGGCAGACTTATCGACTACTTCAAACAAAATGTGTACAGCCTCAAGAAGACCCGCTATCTGATCATCGACGAGGCCGACCGCATGTTCGACATGGGGTTCATCGACGACCTGCGGTATCTCATCAAGAAGATGCCGCCTTACTCCAAGCGGCAATCCATGCTCTTCTCCGCTACCCTCTCCTACCGGGTCATGGAACTTGCCTATGAGCATATGAACCTTCCGGAAAAGATATCGATCACGCCCGAGAAAATCACCGTGGAGCAGGTGGAGCAGGTGCTTTACCACGTGGGAAAGCATGAAAAGATTCCGCTCCTGCTCGGTATCCTCAGAAAGGAAGAACCCGTCCGCACGCTCATCTTCGTGAACACCCGCCGCGCCGCCGAAATGGTCGTCGAGCGACTGAACCGCAACAATTGGAAGGCACAGGCCATCACCGGGGAAATTGAGCAGAAAAAAAGACTGCGGATACTCTCTGAATTCAAGGAAGGCAAGCTCCCCATCCTCGTGGCCACGGACGTCGCGAGCCGGGGCATCCATGTCGAAGGGGTGACCCACGTGATCAACTATGACCTCCCCCAGGATGCCGAGGACTACGTGCACCGCATCGGCCGCACAGGCCGCGCAGGTGCGTCGGGCAAGGCGCTCAGCCTGGCCGACGAAGAGTACGTGTACTCTCTTGAGGACATTGAGCGGTTCATAGGCCGGAAGATCCCCGTGGATTGGGCCGACGACACCATGTATGTCAGGGAAATCAGAAGATCAGCCGATGAAAAGCTCAAGGCCGATCGGGCCCGTCCGGCGCCCCACCCGTCCGGCCAGCGCCGTTTTCAATCAAGGTCTAAACGGTAGCACACAACAGCCGATCCAAAACGTGGTATAAATAAACGCAGTAGATGTAGGACAATATCGGTCTGATATAATCCTCGCTGTGCAGAACTGAAGCCTGACGATCGTACCAATTCCGATGGAGGTATCCAATGGCTTCCGCTCCGTATGCCGAAAACCCCTACGCAGAACGTCCCTGGACAAAATTCTATGAGGCGGGCGTTCCCGCCAGTCTCACCTATCCCGACAGTACGCTGGGGAACGTCCTTGCACGGACCGCGGAAAAATTCCCCGGCCATACCGCACTCCTGTTCTACGGAAGGAAGATATCCTACGCCGAACTGGATAAGCTCGCGAACCGGTTCGCGCATGCGCTCACGGGCCTCGGTGTCGAAAAGGGGGACCGGGTGGCGCTCATGCTCCCGAACATCCCGCAGATGGTCATCGCCTACTACGGCACGCTCCGAACCGGGGCCATCGCCGTTCCGACCAACCCTCTCTACCATGAGCACGAGCTCGAAGTGCAGCTCAAGGACAGCGGCGCTGAAACACTCGTCGCCGTGGACATGTTTTACCCCGTCATCTCTCATGTTTGGCCGAAAACGGGCGTTAAGCATCTTATTCTCTGCGGCATCAAGGACTATTTGCCCTTCCCGCTGAATCTTCTCTATCCGATCAAGGCGAGGGTCGATAAGCAGTGGGTGAACATTCAACGGACCCCCCCGATCTATGATTTTAAAAAACTGATCGAACACGCTGCAACCACACCGGTGGATACAGCTGTGTCTCCGGACGATACCGCCCTTTTGCAGTATACGGGCGGCACAACAGGCGTTCCCAAGGGGGCGATTCTGACCCATCGAAACCTTGTGGTAAACGCGGCGCAGAGCAGGGCATGGCTTACCTTGCAGAATGAGGGAGAAGAACGGATACTCTCTGTTATCCCCTTCTTCCATGTATATGGCATGACCATTGCCATGAACCTGGGCATGCTCATCGGCGCGGAGCTGATCCTGCTCCCCAAATTCCATACCAAGGAAGTGCTCCAGCTCATTAACAAACACCGGCCCACGATCTTCCCCGGCATCCAGGCCATGTACCTTGCGATCGGCAACTACCCGGAGATCCACAAGTACGACCTCACCTCGATCAAGGCCGCGATCAGCGGTGCGGGGCCGCTCATGCGTGAGGTGCAGGACCGGTTCGAACACCTGACCAAAGCGAGGATCGTCGAGGGCTATGGCCTGTCCGAGGCATCACCGGTGACCCATGCCAATCCCATCTTCGGCAAAAGAAAGCTCGGGACTATCGGCCTGCCCTGGCCGGACGTGGAAGCAAAAATTGTTGACATCGAAACACGGAATAAAACGCTGCCGGGAGGCAAGGCCGGCGAACTCGTGGTAAGAGGACCGCAGGTAATGAAGGGCTACTGGAATAAACCGGAAGAGACCGCCCAGACGCTCCGGGACGGGTGGCTCCACACCGGAGACATAGCTATAATGGATGAGGACGGGTACTTCACTATCGTAGACCGCATCAAGGACATGATCAAGACCGTGGGAGAGAACGTATATCCGCGCGAGGTCGAGGAGGTGCTGTTCACCCACCCCAAAGTGAAGGACGCTGTCGTGATCGGCATCCCGCAGGAGTTCCTGGGCGAGAAGATCAAGGCCTATATCGTGCTCAAGGAGGGAGAAACAGCCGCGGCCGGCGAGATCATTCAGTACTGCCGGGACAAACTCTCAAAGTTCAAGGTGCCGAAGGAGATAGAGTTCCGCGATCAGCTTCCCAAGACACTCGTGGGGAAAGTGCTCCGGAGGGTACTCCGGGACGAGGAGATGAAAAAAGCCAAACAACAAATCACCTAATCCAAATAAATTCCAAGTTTCAAAATGCACCGGCCATAAACCATGGGGAGCATTGTTGTTGGATTTTTGGGTTTGTGATATTTGAGTTTTGATTGTTCTTTGTACGCTTGAGGTGATCATGAAAGACGTTGTCATCATAGATGGACTCCGCACACCCTATGCAAAGGCGGGCACCGCGCTGAAAGACGTTCCGGCCGATGAGCTCGGCGCAGCGGTGGTCAAGGAGATTGTGGCACGCACCGGCATCAACGTGGAACACATCGACGAGGTGATCGTTGGCAACGCGGGAATGCCTGCCGAAGCCGCAAACATCGGCCGCGTGATCGCGCTCCGCGCGGGCATCCCCGAGCGCATCCCTGCCTACAGCGTTCAGAGGAACTGCGCCTCGGGCATGCAGGCCGTGGCAAGCGCCTATACCCAGATCATCTCCGGTATGAGCGAAATTGTGATCGCGGCGGGCGTGGAGTCCATGTCCAACTTCGGTTTTTATACGACGAAGAAACTCCGCGACGCCTTCACCGCGATAGCGCGGTCAAAGAGCATCGGGGCCAAAGCAGCTGCCGTCCTTGCTCTCAGACCGAGGGACTTTGTCCCGGTCGTGGGTCTGAATCTGGGACTCACCGACCCGATCTCGGGGCTGAACATGGGCCAGACAGCGGAAGTGCTCGTCCGGGATTTCGGCATCACGCGCGAGGAGCAGGATGCCTTCGCTCTCCAGAGCCACCAGCGGTGGACCGTTGCGAACGAGTCTGGAAAGTTCAAGAACGAAATAGTGCCCTTCTACGTGCCGCCGAAATTTGAGGCCGTGGAAGAGGATATCGGGCCGCGCAAGAACCAGACCCGGGAAGCGCTCGAGAAGTTGAGGCCCTTCTTCGATAAAAAATACGGTACCGTCACCGCCGGAAACTCGTCACCCATCACTGACGGCGGCGCCGCAGCCCTCGTCATGAACGCGGATCGGGCGAAACAGCTTGGGTACAAACCGCTCGGCGCTATCAGGGCGGTCGCCTTCGCCGGACTCGATCCGGCGCGCATGGGCCTCGGTCCGGTCTTCGCAACGCATAAGGCGCTCAAAATAGCAGGCATGAACATGAAGGACATAGAGCTCATTGAATTCAACGAGGCATTTGCGGCGCAGGTTTATGCGTGCGAAAAGGCGGCGGTCTCAAAGACGTTCTTCAACAAACATCTCCAGGGTGATGAGCCTGTCGGCGAGTTCAGGCGTGACATCATGAATGTGAACGGCGGCGCTATCGCGGTCGGACATCCCGTCGGCTCGTCCGGCCTCAGGATAATCATCACCCTTCTGAAAGAGATGGAGCGTCGAAATTTGTCCATTGGTCTTGCCACCCTGTGCATCGGCGGCGGCCAGGGCGGCGCGATGATTCTGGAAAGAACATAATTCAACATTCGTAACTATTCAGGTCGGTTGCGGAGCTTAGCCGCAACAAGAGCGCGACTGCCGAGCAGAACCGTTTTTTACGATACGCAAGGGCGGAGCGGCCGAAGGGGAAGCGGCGCGAAAGCCGATCAAGAGAGGTCAATCGACATCCCAGGCGCTCCTTGCGGCGAAGCGTAACAACTGATTTGAATGGTTACCCTATTACCTTTATTATTTTTCACTCTCACCTGCGCACTGAGGTATTGCCATGTCAGCCTTCACCTATCGGATAGAGAAAACAGGTATCGCCATCCTCACCCTTGACCTCCCTGGTGAAAAAGTCAACAAGCTCACTATGCCGGTGATGGATGAATTGGACAAACTGCTCGGAGAACTTGCCGGGAACAGAGACATCAAGGCCCTCGTGTTTCGGAGCGGCAAGGATGAGAACTTCATCGTGGGCGCGGACATCGCCGAGATCCGGGACATCACGGACACGAAGCGGGGCGAAGAGCTTGCGCGCAGGGGCCAGTCCGTGTTCAACAAACTTGAGTCCCTGCCCTTCCCCACCGTGGCCGCTATCCACGGCCCCTGCATGGGAGGCGGGATGGAACTCGCCCTCGCCTGCGCCTATCGGATCGTCAGCAATGATCCGAAAACGGCGCTGGCCCTGCCTGAAGTGAAACTCGGCATAATCCCCGGCTTCGGCGGAACACAGCGTTTGCCCCGGCTCGTGGGGCTCACGAACAGCCTTGATATGATCCTGACGGGTAAATCCGTGTATCCGAAGAAGGCGAAAAAGATCGGCCTTGCCGACGAGGTCACCTATAAAGAGACCCTGGTGAACGTAGCGGTCGATATGGCCCGGAAAGCGGTCGGGAGACCTCGACCCGCCAAAATACGGGCCAAGAGGTCATTCTTTATCAACCTGATCGAAGGGAACCCCCTCACCAGAAGCTTCGTGTATCAGATCGCGAAAAAGGATGTGCTCAAGGAAACGCGCGGCAACTACCCCGCCCCGCTTGCGGCGCTGGACTCAATTCGCTACGGTCTTTCGAACGGATTGGCCGCCGGCTATGAGAACGAGGCAAGGCTCATCGGCGCCCTTGCGCCCACGGAAATTTCGAAGAACCTCATTTCCGTTTTTTATATGAATGAAGCGCTCAAGAGGGACATGCATCGGTCTCCGATAAACGTTGTGCATGCCGGCGTGCTCGGAGCGGGGACCATGGGTGGCGGTATTGCCCAGCTCTTTGCCGAGAAAGGCATCATGGTCCGGATGAAAGACATCAATACCAGGTCCGTGGCCGCGGGATTCAAAGCAGCAGCTGATATTTTCAGAAAGAGGAGGAACAAAAGCATCCTGAATCCCCTTCAGGCACGCGATGGATTCGACAGGATCACAGGCACTACGGACTACACGGGCTTCCACGCAGCCGACGTTGCCGTCGAGGCGGTGGTCGAGAACATGGACGTCAAGAAGTCGGTGCTCCGAGACTTCGAACAGGCGGCAAAGGAGAGTGCGCTATTCGCTTCAAACACGTCATCTCTCTCGATCACCGAAATAGCAACAGCCTCGAAGCGTCCGGACAGGGTCATTGGCATGCACTTCTTCAATCCCGTGGAAAAGATGCCGCTTGTTGAGGTTATTCGGGGTAAAAGGACTTCGGACGAGACCGTTTCCGCGATCACGACGCTCTCGCGGAAGCTCGGCAAGCTCCCCGTGGTGGTGAACGACGGACCCGGATTTCTCGTGAACCGGATCCTCATGCCTTACTTGAACGAAGCGGCAACGATGCTCGAGCAGGGGGCCTCTATCGAGGAGATCGACAACGCACTCCTTGCCTTCGGCATGCCCATGGGCGCCTTTATCCTGCTCGATGAAATCGGCATCGATGTGGCGCACAAGGTAGCGGACATCCTCTATCAGGGATTAGGCGAACGCGCGAAACCCTCGGTCCTGCTCGGCTCGCTCACTACGGACGGATATTTCGGCAAAAAAAACGGTAAGGGCTTCTATATATATAAGGCGCGAACGCGCAAGGGGCCGGATGCTTCTGTCTATAAGAAGATATCGAGAGGGTCGGACGCCATGGAGAAAATAAGTCAGGAAGAGATAGTGGACCGCACCGTTATGCTCATGATCAAAGAGGCCGAGCTTTGTCTTGAAGAGAAGATCATCGACAAACCGGAGTTCCTCGACGCCGCGCTCATATTCGGGATCGGGTTCCCGCCCTTCCGCGGTGGCCTGCTCCGTTACGCGGACAAGCTCGGGGCGAAAACAATCGTCGAGAAACTCAGCGCCTACGGAAAAAAGTACGGGGATCGGTTCACTCCTCCCTCGTCG
>JBGPIG010000130.1:0-7371 GCA_041484745.1 Nitrospirota bacterium
CCCGGCCAAATCGTGATCGCCGGCGAAAAAAAAGCCGTGGAAAAAGCCATGGAGCTCGCGAAGACCGCCGGTGCGAAAAAAGTGATCCCCCTCGCCGTGAGTGTGCCGTCGCATTGCGCTCTGATGAAGCAGGCCGGCGTTCGGTTGGCGGAGGAACTCGAAAAAATACGGATTGCGGACCTTCGCATCCCGATCGTGAACAACGCGGATGCTCGGTTCTTAGGGAGGGCCGCGGAGCTCAGATCGTCGCTCATAAAACAGATCAGTTCCCCGCTCTACTGGGAAGATTCTATCAAAAACATGGTCGCGGACGGGTACGATACCTTCATTGAGATCGGGCCCGGCAAGGTGCTCACGGGCCTCGTGAAGCGCATCGCCAAGGAAGCAAAGGTGATGAATATCGAGGACCAGAAGAGCATGAGCAATGCTCTCATTGCGATGGGAATGTAGGACAAGCACCAAATAACAAGTATCAAATAACAAATAAAATTCAATATTCAAATGTCAATAATCAAATCGGTTTGGAATTTGTTTTTTGAAATTTGTAGTTTATTTGATATTTGTTAATTGTAATTTGGAATTTACTTTTCAGGAGTTTCAATGAGTCTTCGCGGCAAAATCGCTCTCGTCACCGGCGCGGCACAGGGTATCGGCAGGGATATCGCACTCGCGCTCGCAACCGACGGCGCTGATGTCGCTATCTGCGACGTGAACCTCGAGGCCGCGCAGAAGACCTCCGCGGATATCGAAGCACTGGGCAGAAAATCCCTGCCGCTCAAGGCCAACGTGGCAGTTTCCGCCGAAGTCATTGCCATGATCGACCAGATCGTCGGGAAATTCGGCAGGATCGACATCCTCGTAAACAACGCAGGTATCACCCGGGACGGCCTTATCCTGCGGATGAAGGACGAGGATTGGGACTTGGTGCTCAGCATAAACCTGAAAGGCTCGTTTCTCTGCACCAAGGCGGCGCTCAAACATATGACCAAGCAACGGGGCGGGACCATCATTAATATCGCCTCGATCGTCGGCGCCATGGGCAATGCCGGCCAGGCGAACTACGTGGCATCCAAGGCCGGACTCATCGGACTCACCAAGACCATTGCCAGGGAATACGCGAACCGCGGCATCACCGCGAATGCCGTAGCCCCGGGGTTCATCGATACCGCCATGACCCAGGCCCTGTCTGAAAACGTCAGGACCGATCTCGCCAAGCAGATCCCCCTGGGCAAGCTCGGTACACCCGAAGATGTGGCGAACGCGGTCCGGTTCCTCGCCTCTCCGCGGGCATCGTACATCACCGGACAGGTGATCCACGTAAACGGCGGCATGTACATGTAGTGAGATGCACGATTGATCGTTCCCGATTCAGGACCGCTCAAAATTCAGAAAAAAAGAACATAACCACAGGAGGATGACAATGGCAGATGTAGAGGCAAAAGTTAAAAAGATAATTTCCGAGCAACTCGGCGTACCAGAAACGGATGTGAAACCCGAAGCATCGTTCGTGAACGACCTCGGCGCAGATTCACTCGACACCGTGGAGCTCGTCATGGCGCTCGAAGAGGAATTTGGCGTGGAAATCCCGGATGAGGATGCTGAGAAGATTGCTACAGTGCAGAACGCGATCGACTATATCAACGCAAAAGCAAAGTAAGAACGCGTTCGGGAACGCAATTATCAGCACTGCCGCATGAAGGAACCTTCAAAAGCCAGAAAACCTCTCACGCAGGTGCGCGAGCCGGTTTTTTGGCTTTTTGAATTTATTGTGCAGGAGGTATCGTCGTTTGAAGAAAAGAGTCGTTGTCACCGGCGTCGGGATGATCACCCCGGTCGGCCTTGATACGGAAACAAGCTGGGAAGGGCTCATTAGCGGCAAATCCGGCATCGGCCCCATCACGCACTTCGACGATAAGTCCCTGCCGACGCAGATAGCAGGAGAGATCCACGGCTTCGAACCGGAAAAGTACATCGAGCCCAAAGAGATAAAAAAAATGGACCGCTTCATTCATCTGGCGATCGCGGCAAGCCAGATGGCCATGGACATGTCCGGGCTCAAGATCACGCCGGAGAACGCCGAGCGCGTCGGTGTCATGGTAAGCGCGGGAATAGGCGGCCTCCCGGCGATCGCAAAATACCATAAAATCTATCTCGAACGGGGCTTCCGCAAGATCACCCCGTTCTACATCCCCATGCTGATCATCAATGAAGCAGGGGGCAATATTTCAATGCGCTTTGGCGCCAAGGGCCCCAACATCAGCGTGGTCACGGCCTGCGCAACGGGGACCCATTCCATCGGCGATGCCTTCAAGTGGATCCAGCGCGGTGATGCCGAGGCCATGATCGCCGGCGGCACCGAATCGTGCATCTGCGTGACCGGCGTAGGCGGGTTCAATGCCATGAAAGCGCTCTCAACCCGTAACCACGAGCCGCAGCGCGCAAGCCGCCCGTTCGACGCCGAGCGCGACGGTTTCATCATGGGCGAGGGTTCCGGCGTCGTCATCCTGGAAGAAATGGAATCGGCGATAAAACGCGGCGCCCGCATCTATGCCGAAGTCATCGGGTACGGCGCCTCGGGCGATGCCTATCATATAACCGCGCCGGCGCCGAACGGCGAGGGAGCTGCCCGTTGCATGAGCATGGCGATCAGGGACGCGGGAATCGCCCTGACGGACATGGGATATATCAACGCCCACGGCACCTCCACCAAGTACGGAGACGAGCTCGAGAGCATTGCGATCAAGACCGTGTTCGGCGACTTTGCCTATAAGGTCCCCGTCAGCTCCACAAAATCCATGACCGGCCATCTGCTCGGAGCCGCCGGAGGCGTTGAGGCCGTGGTCTCCATTCTCGCCCTCGACCGCGGGGTCCTGCCTCCGACGATCAATCTTGAGAACCCCGATCCGGAATGCGACCTGGACTATATCCCGAACAAGGCGAGACGAATACAGGTGGATGTCGCCATGTCCAACTCCTTCGGGTTCGGCGGCACCAACGCCTGTCTGGTCTTCAGACGATTCCGGAAATAAGATGCCGCCCCTTTCGAATATCCAGCAGCTGATCGTTTATCCGTTCAACAATGCGGAGCTTCTCGAACGGGCACTTACGCACAAGTCCTACGCCAACGAGAACCGCGTTCCCTACCACAATGAGAGGATGGAATTCCTCGGCGACGCCGTCCTCAATCTCATCGTCAGTGAATACCTGATGAAGACCTGCCCCGACTCGACCGAGGGCGATCTCTCGAGGCACCGGGCGGCGGTTGTAAGCGAGCCGGCGCTCGCCGCAATCGCCCGCACCCTGGAGCTGGGCGACTACCTTCTGCTCGGCAAGGGAGAAGAGCAGACCGGGGGAAGGAACAAGGATTCGCTCCTGGCGGACTGCCTCGAGGCGCTCATCGCGGCAGTGTATCTTGACGGGGGCACGGAAGCGGCCACGACCTTTGTAATGCGGTTCTTTGAAGAGGTGATCAAGAAGACCTCCACCTCGGGCAATACGCTTGATTACAAGACGGAGCTCCAGGAACGTTGTCAGGAGCGCCTCAAACAGCTCCCGGAATATCGGGTCGTTTCCGAGACCGGTCCTGACCACCAGAAACAGTTCGAAGTGGAGCTCGTTATCAAAGGCCAGGTTTACGGCCGCGGCATAGGCAGGAACAAGAAAGAGGCGGAACAACGCGCTGCGAAGGAATCGCTGAAAATACTGAACACGCAGTGACCGGTTGCCCGTATACGCTCAACTGATTCTATGATCATCCCCTTCTTCATCCCCCATGCAGGCTGTCCGCACCAGTGCGTATTCTGCAACCAGAAGAAGATCACCGGACAAGACCGTCCTGCTGAGAGAGCTTTAATCCCGCAAACGATCCGCGAGTATATAAAATCCAACCGAAATGATGGGCCCGTTCAGATAGCCTTCTATGGGGGCAGCTTTACCGCATTGCCGCTGAACAGGCAGAGGGACTATCTCGAAGCGGTGCGGCCGTTCATACAATCCCGTCAGGCCGACAGCATTCGTCTCTCAACCAGACCCGACAGCCTGACCCGGGAGATACTCGGCCTCCTCAAAACATATCAGGTCACAACCGTCGAGCTCGGCGTCCAATCCATGGATGACCGCGTACTCACGCTCTCCAGCCGCGGACATACCGCTGCTGATACGGTGCACGCGGTGAACCTGCTCAGGGAATACGGCTTCCTGGTCGGCCTTCAGTTAATGCCCGGCCTGCCCGGCGATTCAACAGACCGCTTTCAGGATACGATCAATAAAATTATTGAACTTAAACCTGACTTCGTCCGCCTCTACCCTGCCCTCGTGATCAAGGGCACCCCGCTCGAAAAACTCTACACGGCGGGCCTCTATACCCCTCTTTCGCTCGGGGATGCGGTGTTCCTGTGCCGGAACGCGCTCGTAGGACTTGAACAGGCAGGAATCAAGGTGCTCCGAATCGGGCTTCAGTCGACAAAGGAACTGGAAAAAAACGGCACAATACTGGCAGGACCCTATCACCCTGCATTCAGGCAACTGGTAGAATCGTCACTGGTGCTGGATACCATGCGGCAGGCTTTAAAGAACAGAAGGGAAACGTCCGATACCGTCGTGTTTCAGGTCTCTCCCAAGGACCTATCCACGGCGATCGGCAACCGGCAGTCTAATCTCAAGACGCTCAAAAAGGAATTCGGACTCAGGACTGTAAAGATTGTGGCTGGTCAGAACATGGTACGGAGGGGTGAGCCTACTCTTCTTTCATTTTCTTGATAAGAAACATGCTCATCTGATACTGCGGGCCTTCTTCCTCGATCACCCTATCATAAAAATCGCACTTCTCGCAATTCTCGTACTTTTTCGCAAACACACCCTGGACCTTGCCGCCGCACAGGGTGCCCGCCACAACCCAGCAAGCCCTCCCGGCATTCGCGCCGCCGTGGGTCCCGTGAAGTTTTTTCTCGGTTGCGGCCTGGCAAACACCGAGGTCGTTTCTCGTTCCTCCCGGCTCCCTTCCACATTTTTTATATTCCCAGCAGTTCAGCTTTTTTTTCATATCATGTCCTACCCATCACATGATAATCCGGACACGGGGATATCAAGCCTGTTCGATAACGATCCGGTTTTTTATGAGAGAAACCTCTCGCACCTCTCCGCGCACTTTTTTTTCCTCACCGAACATATTCCGCACCATCACTTCGCCGTTCTGAACGAGCACATAATTTACCGACTCAAGGAGCAGTTTTTCTCCGCCGTCCATTCTGAAATATGCCTTGAGATCGCACATCTGACCCTCTCACCTTCTCACCTGCCGCAGAATAAATTTGAAACTACGCCAATGATGATTATTTGTCTGGGGGGTGGTTTCTTACGATCCGATTTACGCTGTCAGAAGGGGCCGCTCCGCGGGATGGACAGGTCTTCTGCAAACCGCCCCTGCACTCAGCGATGTAGGACAGAGTTCCGCATGCCGGCTTTATCGTTTTTCCGCTCGTTGACTGCCGCTGTTTCTTTGTCTTGTCCGTTTCCTGTTTCATGACGTCGTCCACGTTCCAATTCATCTATAACACATGCTCTTGCAGAAATCAAGAAAAAACATGGCCGCTCTGGTCCACAGCACACACACGAGGAATCTGCGGAAATCAATCGGCTTATATTTGATACATGCGCAAAAAAGTCATGATCCACCGCGGAGACGCGGAGGCACAAAGAAATGCACCTTGAAAATAATGAGGAATCTCTCGGCGTCTCTGCGGTTAAATTCTACTTATTTCCAGTCCATCATAATTTTGCTTGCCCAAAAATTGCAAAAAGCAGCTATAATTAAAAAGTCGGTAGTATCGTGGGAACATGGTCATACTTCCAAAGTTATATATTTCATTTTCAGAATAAAAAGGAGGACCAAACTATGCCGTATTACGTGATCTTAAGCAATTTAACAGACGAAGGACGCAGGACGATCAAGCAGAAGCCCGAGAGGATCATTGAAGTAAACCGGGAGATAGAGTCGATGGGCGTAAAGATCCACAGGCAATATGCCCTACTCGGCTCCTACGACTTTGTGAACATAGTCGAGTCACCGGACAATGAGACCGTGATGAAAATGTCGGTCGAAATAGGTTCCCGGGGTTCGGTCCATCTCATGACGCTCCCTGCCCTTCCCATTGAGGAATTTATCAAGAAGATCAAATAAGCGAAAAGTACCCCTTATCTGGAGAAGCACCCAAGAACCGCGCGAACGCGCATTTCACTCACGGTTGCGGGAGCCGGTTTTGTCCAAGAGAGCGACCAACTTCTTCCAGTCGAAGGTCTGGAGGTTCATGATCTGGGAACGGATGAGCTTTATGGCCTTGGCGATGTCCCCTTCCGGTTTCATGTTGTAGAAAGGCAGCACTGCGGCAAAGGCCCGGTCCGTATATTCAGCGATAGGAACGAGCACATCATCCCGACGCGTGTAGTAGGGATCTTCTCCCGGCGCGCAGGGTGCGTTGAAAACATTAAACTGCCTGCACCCTATCGGCCGGAGGGGATGAATGGAACAGGCACCATCGATCAGAAAAGGGCATGGGGAATTTGCGGTATGAAGAGCGAGACGGCTTTTCAGCGCATCCCGCGCAGGCGGGGCTGATTTTTCTGAAACATACCAATAGATACCGACCAGTTCATGGGGATAGAGCGGTAGATCTTTTTGATGCGCGCAGCAGTTGCCGCAACCCTTCCCGCATGCCAGCCGTATCTTCCGACGTTTCTCTTCATTTCTGATCGCCACCCCGATACCCGTGTCCGCGATGGCATAGGAGTCGAGCAGCAGCGGAAGCCACGGTAATTTGTTTTCGTCTTCCGAAAACCGTATGCGGGTCGAGAGACCATTTGATTTTATTTTACGATTTTCTTTCACGCGAAACCACCTGGATGAAGGATTGCTCACTTGGATCTACCATAAAACAGGTAAACCAGGACACAGAGGATAGCGGGGAAATTCAAGAAATACCGGTTAAAATCCGACGCACCTTCATGATTGAGGTATGTTCCCACTTCAAGTCTTTGTTCTTCTAAGCGTACTATCGGTATACGTTAATACGGGGCCTTGAAACAGGGGGCAAATCCTTTGGAGGATTGTTCGTCGCGAACCAGGGCTTCCAAGCGGCTGCCGTCGCTTTCGAGAAGGCTGGACATTGAGAAGATCCTATAGTCGCTGCAAATAATGTGGGCCACGCTGTTGGCAATCCCTTTTTTGGTCTCCTTCGTAACATCGATGCATTTGTTGCTTTTTTGGCAATAGCAAACATGGCTGCAATCAACACTGTCGCACTTCTCCAAGATGATTTCTCCCTTTTCCGTATTTTCTCAAATACCACGCAGCAGTCTTGCCGCAATCGATATGCA
>JBGPIG010000131.1:0-7354 GCA_041484745.1 Nitrospirota bacterium
GTGATCTTTCAAGCGCTGGACGCGGTGCCCTTCGTCATCGGCATGGATCGCTTCGAGATAGGCTTCGAGCGGGACTTTGGCATCGACGATGACCTGCCTTCCGCCCGGAAGACGAACAATCACGTCGGCATGATCCGAGACAGCGACGCCGTCATTTTTTGCAATTTTCGTTCCGATCGGGCGCGCGAGATCACACGGGCGCTCACGGACCCCGAGTTCCAGGGATTTAAACGTCGCATTACCCCTCAGCTTTCTATGTTTGCCTGCCTCACAACCTACGACGAGGCCTTCAACCTTCCCGTTGCCTTCGCGCCGGTGCGGCTCACCCATATCCTTGGGGAGGTGCTGAGCTCGCGCGGGATACGGCAGCTCCGCATGGCCGAAACGGAAAAATACGCTCATGTCACTTTTTTCTTCAACGGCGGGGAAGAACCCCCATTCCCGTTTGAGGACCGGGTACTCGTACCATCTCCGCGGGATGTGGCCACCTATGACAAAAAACCGGAGATGAGCGCGCGGGAAATCACCGAAAAGCTTATAGCTCATATCACTTCGCGCCGGCACGGTTTTATCCTCGTGAATTATGCAAACCCGGACATGGTCGGCCATACAGGAATTATTGACGCGGCGGTAAAGGCCGTGGAGGTCATTGATGAGTGTCTTGGAAAGATCCTCAGCGCGACGCGAGAAGAGTGGATACAGGTGCTTATTACCGCGGACCACGGCAACATCGAGATGATGTCCGACCCATCGACCGGCCAGCCGCACACGGCGCACACGACCGATCCGGTGCCGTTTATCGTCGTGCAAAAGGATATCAGGCTCAGGGACGGCGGGATCCTCGCCGATGTGGCGCCGACCGTGCTCGATATCATGGGTATCGAGAAACCCGCGGAAATGACGGGAACAAACCTCATTATAACAAATAAGCACCAATAACCAAGCACCAAATGACAGACAAAGTCCAATAATCAAATTTCAAATAAATCCCAAAGCTCAATATCCGAACAGTTTTGAATTTGTGATTTTGAAAATATTTGATAGTGGGATATTGTTATTCGAGATTTTGAGGTGCTATGCACTTTTTCGGTCGTATTCTGGATTATCTCCTGCCTACTTCCTGCGCCTACTGCCATGCCCCGGTCGGTGATTCCGGCATTCCCTACTTTTGCTCTTCCTGCTGGACAGATTTTGCCCCGCTCTATGGGCCGGTCTGCCCGTGTTGCGGCAGACCCTTTGATTCTCCGGAAGCTCTGAGCCACAGCCCCGGGAACGAATGCGGTGCGTGCAGACAGAATCCCCCGATGTTCGACCAGGCTCTGTCAATAGGGTATTTTGAGGGGCCGCTGCGGGAAGCCATACACCAGTTCAAGTACCGTCCCTGCAGATCTCTCGGAAGGCCGCTCGGCGAATGGATGGCGCAAAACGTCCGCCTTCTCACGGGAATCGATATCGTCATGCCGGTGCCTCTCCATACCAAGAGGCTCAGGCAGCGGGGCTTCAATCAGGCACTGCTCCTCGCTCATCGGATCAGTGAAACGCACCATGTCAAGCTCTCATGCGATAATCTGTTCCGGGTGAGGCCCACCCGGCCGCAAGTGGAACTGACAGGGGAGGAGCGTGTGCGGAATGTCGCAGGCGCGTTTGAACTTCATCAACCCGGAGAAGTGGAAGGCGGCAGGGTGGTGCTCATTGATGACGTATTTACGACCGGGGCAACTATGAACGAGTGTGCTGAGGTGCTCAAGGACGCCGGGGCTGCTCAGGTAATTGCGTTTACGCTTGCAAGGGCTGTATAACCGTTCACTTTTCATTCTCTCCTTAAATAATATATATTTTGAACCAGATGTAACTGCGCGGCAATCTTGACAATTAACCAATGCTTAGGTATACTTCTCATTGCCGGAATTGCTCACCATATATTTAAATCGTCAAAGATATTTTTAACTATCAATATTCCCGCGACTAACAGGATTAAAAGCTTCGGATTCTGTTATGATCTATGATTATAGTTTTGTAAAAGGAGGTGAAGATCCAATCCAGCCCGTATTGTTTTTATCCGTCCAAAATAAATAAACCTAAGGAGGTATAAAATGTTCGTAAAGAGATCGGTCCCAATCGTAATGATCGCATTTACCCTTCTGGCGCTTATTGCAGGCAGCGCGTCAGCCCAACTCCTGGGTACTATCAAGGATGTTGAACAGCCGGTGGGTTCCTCAGGCAAGGTTGACTGGACCACAGGCGTTATAACGGCGGTCGGCATCGGCGCACCCCCCGCGCAGCCTGCAAACGCGGCGCAGGCCCGGGCCATGGCCGAACGGGCAGCGCAAGTGGTCGCCTACAGAAATCTTCTGGAAGCAATAAAGGGCGTACGACTGGATTCGACCACCACGGTTGAGAACTTCATGGTCACCAGTGATGTGATCAAAACCGAGGTGAGCGGCATTATCCAGGGTGCAATGGTAATGGACAAAAAGTACATGTCCGACGGTTCGGTTGAAGTCACGGTTGGAATGAAGCTTACCGGCGCCTTGGCGGATGCGCTCCTCCCGAAGGGGCCATTGACGCCGCCGACCCCGCTGACCGGTACGCCCACTCCCGGAACTCAGGGGCAGCTCTATACAGGATTGATCGTGGACGCACGGGGCCTCGGCGCAAGACCCGCAATGGCCCCCAAGATTATGAATGAAGAGGGCAAGGAAGTCTACGGTTCAGCCTGGATCAGCAGGGATTTCGCCGTACGCGAGGGAATGGTCGGGTACCTCAAGGATCCTGCCCAGGCGCAGACGAACCCCCGAGTGACTGACAAGCCGCTCACGGTGAAAGCACTCAAGGTTTCGGGAGATGCGCGGGTCGACCTCGTCATAAGCAATTCAGACGCGGTCTCGCTGCACAGTGCTTCGCAGAACTTGAGCATGCTCGAGAAATGCAGGGTCATCATCCTGGTGGATTAGCTTCATTACGCGGGCAGTATGCGCCGGCCGGAGCGGGAGGAAATGCTCCGGTTCAATAAATTCGAATAACGATCGGAGGTCGGTAATGTTAACCAAGATAAAGCTCCTTACAGTGATCGTGGCGGTCCTGGCTGTCGTGGTCTCCGGGTGCGGCCCCAAAGCGGCCCCTTCCACGTCAATAATGGACACGCCCGAGTACCATTACAATCAGGGACTGAAAGCATTGGAAGCTGACAGGATGGATGATGCAATGCGCGAGTTCGATCGTGCTATCGCGCTCGATCCTAAATCTCCGCTGGGTTACATCGGCAAAGGTCTCACCCTGGGCAAGAAGGGAGATTTTAAGCCGGCCATCGAGAGCATGGAGAAGGCAAAAAGCCTTGAGAGCAAAGGGATCGAGGCCCGCATCGGCATGATTCGCCTCCTGAGCATGCAACGGTCGAAAAACTGGATCAAGGAAGCAGAAAGCGAATTCAAATCGGCTAATGAGAAGGAGCCGAACAGCTCTCGCCTCCATTATTACATGGGCATTGCTTATAAGAAGGACCTCAATCTCGACAAGTCGACGGAGATGTTCCGTAAAGTGCTTGACCTGAACAAGGAGTTCACCATTGAAGCGAATGCAGAGTGGGCAATTATCCAGAAGATCCAGCGAGCGGCGCCGGGCAGCGAAATCGGTAAAAAGATCGCACTCATCGACAAAATCGATCGCGCTGATGTCGCTGCACTTTTTGATCAAGAGATGAACCTGGAGAAGCTCTTCACCAAGCGCGGTATCAAGACCTACGATACCTCGTTCAAGGCGCCCACGGAAGCGACCACGGCCTTTTCTCCGGACAAGACCATGAAGATGGAACCAGCGACCGATATCGCCGATAATTGGCTCAAGGCGAGCATCGACACGATACTCAAGCTCCAAATCCGCGGACTTGAAGCCGGTCCAAACCACGCGTTCGAGCCGAACAAACTCATCACCAAAGGCGAGTTTGCGCTGATGCTCGAGGACATCCTGATAAAGGTGTCAGGCGATGAAAAACTGGCCACCAAATTTCTGGGCGCCACCTCGCCCTTCCCGGACATCAGGAATGACCAGTATTTTTTCAGTGCGGCGATGACCACAACTTCCCGGGGATTTATTGAGGCCGACAAGGCGACCGGTGAGTTCAAGCCGGGGGACCCTGTTTCCGGCGCCGATGCCCTTCTCTCGATCCGTGAGTTCAAAAATCAGCTCAAATTCTAATTGTTCTATGCTGCCCGCTCCGCGTATGCGGAGCGGGCTTTTTTGATGCAACGATGAACAATCATTTAATCTCCTTCATACTTATATTCTTTCTCCTGCTTTGCTCTCCGAGCGCCTTTGCAGGGCTCAAAGTGCTCGAGGGAGAACATACGGTCATCTATGACATCGTGAACCCTTGTGGTGTTGCCTTCATACCGGACTATTCCAACGAGTCCTTCGAACAGAAAGTGATCGGCCAGGACGAGTTCAGCAAGCGTGTGCAGGTCATATCCAGGATGGCCCCCCTGAAGACCCGCGTGCCTTTTCCGGTCCCTTCCCCGTCGCTCTCCTCATCAGTCTCGCAATACCTTATGCCCGAGCGGGACCGCCAGTCCGATGATCCATCCATTACGCGCCTGGCAGGTGACATAACCAGAGGAAGCAAGTATGCTCATGAGGCGGCCAACGCGGTCCTCTCCTGGATAGCGGACAACCTCACCTTCGACACAAGCATAACGGTCCCGAGCGATGCGGTATCGGCCCTCAAATTCAAAAAAGCCTATTGCGTGGGCTATTCCAATCTTGCTGTGGCCCTGCTTCGAGCCGCCGGCATCCCCGCGCGGGTTGCGCACGGGTATCTTCCTCCAGGCTATGAGTGGGGTTTCTCCAAGGAATATTGGGGAGTCAAGGTAAATGACGGCGGGTTCCATGCCTATCTGGAGATATACTATTCCGATGTCGGCTGGGTTTTTTCCGATGCTGAGCATTCTCAGAACTTTGTTGATCCCTTTCATATCATTCTCCGCCTCGATGGAATGGTCATGCCGAACGCGTATAAAGGCGGTTACTTTGAAGTTGATAAAGCAACGTTCTACACCATCTTCAAGGAAGAAGACAGGACCATGCTGGTGGACGAACTCCCCCTTCCGAAGGAAAAGCGGCTCGGCAGACGGCTCGATGACCGCCAGCATTCCGCGCTCGTGACCGGACAGGTGAATGATGCAGCAGGTCTCCCGGTCCCAAAAGGTTCGGTGGTCTTGTGGAAGGACGGCAGAGGCATGCCGACACCTTTTGCTGACGGAAAATTCGCAGTAGCCCCGCCAGGCGCCGGAAAATACCGTGTCGAGCTGAAAGGCCCGGGTTTCGCGAAGTCGTCTCAGGAACTGCAGACGGAGCAGGGGAAGGTGTACACGCTCAACTTTACGCTCCAGCCGGGCGGAGTGATCAGGGGCAAGGTCGTGGATTCGGCCGGCAGGCCGATACGGGACGGCGATGTATTCTATAAAGACGGTAGTGCAAGCTACGGTGTCTCGATCGATCACGATGGAACGTACAAAATTGAAGGGCTCGGGCCGGGTCAGTACACAGTCTCGGTCGCTGTAGGAGATAAAGAAGTTGCACGCTCAGTGCTGGTCGAGGCCGGCAAAGAAAGCATAGTGGATTTTACAGTAAAATAGAAGAACACGGTAACTGCTGACCGTTATGAGAACTTGCTCTAATCATTACGAAAGAATGATATTCTACGCAAAATTGGTTCAAGTTTGTCCGTTGTTAGGGGTGAGAAAATGAATACGCGTCTTGTGATCGCAGTGTTTATCGCCGTCATAGCGCTTTCCGGATCGGTTTCAGCACAGAATGCTGGACCGGGTGATGCTATAGAGACATCCGGCCAGGGGAAGATTAACTGGACCATCGGCGAAATCTATGCAACCGGCATCGGGGCGCCTCCTGCGCAAGCAGTGAACGCAGCGCAGGCTCGTGCAATGACAGAGCGGGCTGCCGTCGTAGTAGCCTATCGCAACCTTCTTGAAGTCGTGAAGGGCGTCCGTGTGGACTCCGAGACCGTGGTTGAAAACTTTATGGTAAAGAGCGATGTGATCAGGACTCGGGTGGACGGGATTGTGAAAGGCGCGAGAGTCGTCAAGACACAGTATTTATCAGACGGGTCCGTCGAGGTGCTGGTTGCCATGCCGCTTAAAGGCGCATTGATGGACACGATTATGCCGGAAAACTTCGGGAGACCAGCGGGTCAACAGCCTCTGAAGCCTGCGCCGTCGTTCCAGAGACCCGCTGATGCAAAGCCATCGCCGCTACCTTCGAAACCGGTAAAGCCGGAACCATCTAAACCCGCGGTGCCTTCACCATCTGTTCCGGACAACAAACCTGAGCCTGTCAATCCTTCACCGCCGCCAACGGCGACAGTTCCGGAGAAAAAGCCTGAACCCTTGAAGCTGCCGGAACCGTCGAAACCAAGCATGCCATCCAAGGAAGAGCCGACACTGGCGTTCAAAGGTGGCGTGGCCACGGGCCTGGTCATCGACGGCAGGGGACTCGGTCTCAGGCCTGCGCTCCTGCCAAAAATCATAGACACGCAGGGCCAGGAGATCTATGTCGGCCAGGTAGTGACACGAACGAATGCAGTGGAGCAGGGCGTAGCCGGCTACGCCAAAGACGTGAATGCCGCGTCAAATAACTTTCGAGTGACCGACAGCCCCGCAGTCATCAAGGGACTTCGCGCCTCCGGCACAACCAGGACCGATATCATGGTCGGCCAGGCTGACGCCCAGACGCTTCGCCAGTTGGGCGGCAGGGGGGATTTTCTTCAGTATTGCAGAGTAATAATCGTCTATTAATTGCTCCGTATCCGGAGCGGACAAATTAAGTGTGAACGTATATGTATCCATCTACGAACACGGAGTGCTTGACAGTCAATACGAATTTAGGTAAGGTATCTTATCTTAACGCAAGATATCCCCGGGACAGTTCATTCTTCAAGTATAACCATTACCGTACAACTACAATAACCCGATAAAAAGGAGTGTGGCATGGTAAAACTTATGAGGTATTCAGCAGTGTTTTGGATAGTGATGTTCTTTGCGGGCTGTACATTACCGCAACCACCTCTTCCCCGTGACAGCGGCAACCCGCTCAAGCGGGTCGCGGTCCTGCCCATGAAGAATGATACCACCGATGTCGAAGGCCCCGATGTGATGAGGTCTAAGATGGTCCAGGCGTTAGAGAGGCGATCCTACGTGGTGAAGGACCTTAAGGAAACCGACCAGATCCTGCGCGACCGGATGGGGATCACGCTTGGCGGACAGCTCAGTATGACCACTGCCCAGAAGCTTGGGCCGGAATTGGGCGTCGAGGGAGTGCTGTACGGAACGCTCATGGATTTCGA
>JBGPIG010000132.1:0-7352 GCA_041484745.1 Nitrospirota bacterium
CCCTGTCTCCTCATGATTTCCTCCATGGCCCGCCGCGCTGTGTCGCGGAGTTCCGCCTGAAGCTTCCGCGACTTCCACCACCGAATACTTGTATATCTCTTCAGAAATTCCCCCGCTTCCGGGCCGCCGATCTTCCCCAGCGCTTTGATCGCTTCGAGCGTGAGTGCCTGTTCCTTCTTTTTTAGCGGCCGGTCCTCCAAAAACACGACCAGGGGTTGCGACTCCTCCGCACCAATACCCGGAAAGTCAGCCATAGCGCGAATCGCCGTCACTTGGATATCGGCATCCTTGTCCCGAAGGAATTTCGCCAAAACGCTGGAGGCCTTTTTCCCGCCAATGGAGATCAGTCCTTTGATCACTTCCTGCCGTATCCTGACATTCTCGTGGTCCGCGGCCTTTCGGAGAAACGCAATCGCCTGGTCCGTCTTGCTCTCACCCAGGATACTCACAATATTCCGCACAAAGTACCAGCGACCATCCGAAAGATGTTCCGCAAACAAGGCTGTCTGGTTCTTCCCTACATCCTTCACAAGATCGAGGAGAAAAATTCGTTCATCCCGGTCATTTTCTTCTGCCAGGAGTTCCAGAAGAACTTCCGTCGCCTGCCGTTCGAGGGCAAAGAGAAAAGCATAGGCTGAAAGATATTCAGGTGAATCCCTGGGGAGCTTCCGCATGTCGTGGATCGCCGCAATGATGACTGCCTTTGACGACGTCTTCCGAATGGCCTCCATCATCCGCGGTTTGAACACGGGGTCCACGGGCATATGAAGCGCCCGAATGATGAGCGTTGCACGATCATAATCCTTTTTCTTCAGAAGATAGCTCTGCATGTCTTCGAGCTGGTGGACAACGCCGGAAAAAAGGGCGGCCTCCTTCTCTTCCGGTAAGGATTGGTGCGGATTCTTCACGATCGGGAGTAGAAAAATAAGGGTGCGCACAGCCGCTTCAATAATGTCGGACTCCATGCCTGATTTGCCAAGAGACTCCAGGGCTGCCATCTCATCGGGAGAGTAGTCCGCGATGTCCTTGGCTATTTCGACGAGGTCCTGGGGTAGCGGAACGGCCACGATGGTGGAAGGGGGCGATGGTTGCGCCGGAGGAGGCGCACTCTTCTTCGTTGATGTTTTCTTCAGGAGCGTAGCTACCTGCTGCACGGTCCACGCCTTGGAGAATCGTCCTGTCAGGATTTCATGAAGCTCATTGGGTACTTCTTCCACGAGATCGGATTTCTGCTCGCCCACACTTTCCGAATCCAGGCCTCCGTAGAGTTTGCTGAGAATCAGCGCATCACGAAAAGGTGGTTCGAGGGCAAGTGCCGACTTTGCCAGACCCTCGAACAGGGTATCGCTCTCGCCGGGATTTTCCTCCTGGATCTTGCGCCCTGCGTCCTGATACAGCGCAAAGAGGCGGTCGTCTACGCTTTCGTGCTCACCCTTGGTCTGCTTCGCAAGTTCAACCATGCCGGCGCTAAATCCCGCGGGATCGTTCATGAGATCGCCCAGAACCAGGGTGCGGCCTGCGACGGTAATTTCCTTCTTCGCCGTAGACGGGTCAAGGATGCCGGCCGGAGTCCCCGCAACCGCCTTGTCCTCCCAGCCTTCTTCTGTACTCGTGGTGATGACCTCTTCAAGACCCGCTTCCGTAATCGAGATATGCGTCGCACCTTTTTGCCAGAGGATCGAGGCGATCCCGCTTTTCATTGCCAGCTCTTCCGATGACAAGGCAAGGGATTGACAGAGAACCAGCAGTTCCTCTCCGGTCACCCCTTCACTGAACGCGATCTCCCGTATTCCTTTCGCAAAAAGGTCCTGGGCAATGGCCTTGTTCAGTTGCGCGTCTTTCCCGGCCGGAGTGTTCAGGTATGTGAAATAACCTTTCCGCACGCCCATACTATATTTCGGTGTGGTCTCCAAAAAATGATGCAGCACGTCTGCCGCTTTTTTGACGGATTGGGAATAAACAGGATTATTCGGGGGGTAGAGCTTCACGGCCCTGACCGCAGTGACCAGATTCCGCATCACTTCATGTATTTCCGGGCCCAGGGTATCGGCCTGCTTTGGATCTTCTTTCATAATTGAGAGATGGTATCACAATGGTACAGTGGTGTCAAAAGAAGAAAATGGTTTTTGGTATGTGCGGAATGCTTCGTTTTTCAGGCGGGTGGTCTTGTAAAAACTTTCTTCATTCGACAACGTGCCAAAAATCGCTTGACAATCAACCCCTCACTCTGCTATTTTACCGACCTGTTGAGTTGTTGCCAAAACATGCCGAGGTAGCTCAGTTGGTAGAGCAGAGGCCTGAAAAGCCTCGTGTCCGCAGTTCAATTCTGCGCCTCGGCACCATTCTTTTACTACAAATTTAAAATCCCAAATCTCAAATAATATCAAAATAACAATTAGACCAAATTCCAAGCTGTTTGGGTAATTGATGTTCAGCTATTTGGAACTTATTTGTCATTTAGTGCTTGCTATTTGGAATCTTCTCCCTCATTCTTTATCAAACAGCCCCAACTGGAGCATCTTCTCCCCGGGAAAAGGCACGGGGTATTCGCCGTCAAAGCATGCGGAACAATAGTTCATGCGGAACGGTACTACCTTTTGGATTCCATCCATGCTGATATACCCGAGAGTATCGGCGGTGATATACTTTCTGATTTCTTCGATACTGTGCGTAGACGCGATCAATTCCTGTCTGGTGGGAGTGTCGATGCCGTAAAAACAGGGATAGGAAGTAGGCGGCGAGCTGATGCGCATATGGATCTCGGATGCCCCGGCGTTTCTAATCATTTTAATGATTTTCTTGCTCGTGGTGCCGCGAACGATGGAATCATCCACGACCACCACGCGCTTGCCCTTGAGCGCATCCTTGACCGGGTTGAGCTTGATCTTGACGCCGAAGTGTCTGATAGTCTGGCGCGGCTCAATGAACGTGCGGCCCACATAGTGATTTCTGATAAGACCAGTATCAAAGGGAATTCCTGCCTCCTCAGCATACCCCAATGCCGCCGGCACGCCTGAATCAGGCACCGGAATAACCACATCGGCTTCGACACCGGTCTCTCGCGCGAGCTGTCTGCCGAATTGTTTCCGGATCGTATATACGTTCTGACCGAACACCATGCTGTCGGGCCTGGCAAAATAGATGAACTCAAAGATACAGTGCGAGGGTTCCGCGGGCTTGAAAGGAAATGACGAGTGAATGCCGGTGCTGTTGATGACGACCATCTCGCCGGGCGCGATGTCCCGTATATACGTTGCCTCGATCAGGTCGAACGCGCAGGTCTCGGACGCGACCACATAGCCTCCGTCCAGCTCTGCAAGAGAAAACGGCCTGAACCCGTTCGGATCACGCACTGCAATAAGCTCTTTCTCAGTTATAAGGAGCAGACTGTACGAGCCCTGCACGTGGCTGAGCGCGTCTACGATCCGTTCGTGCAGCGTGGCCATGCGCGATTGGGCGATAAGGTGGATGATCACCTCGCTGTCCATAGTAGACTGAAAGATCGAGCCATATGCCTCGAGTTCATCCTTAAGGATTCCGGCGTTCACCAGGTTGCCGTTGTGGGCGATGGCGAGTCCGCCGAGCGCAAAGTTCACGAGGATGGGTTGGATGTTGATCGCATTGCTGTCGCCGGTGGTCGAGTAGCGGTTGTGTCCGATGGCCATGTGACCGGGAAGTTTCTTGATCCTGTCCTCACTGAAGATATCGGCCACGAGACCCATGGCCTTCTCACCAAAAAGCTGCTTGCCGTCGGACGACACGATGCCTGCCGACTCCTGGCCGCGATGCTGAAGTGCATACAGCCCCAGGTAGGTGAGATTCGCCGCGTCAGGATGGCCGAAGATCCCGAAAACACCGCACTCTTCATGAAACTTATCGAACATAATCTTTACACCTTCTTCTTGGGGAAAACCCGCTTAAAAATATAATCCACTTTTTTGAGGGTATGCGAGAGGTCGAAGCAATCGTCTATCTCTTTGCCGCTCAGGTTCTTGCGGACGTCCTCATCGCCCTTCAGAAGCTGTTTGAAGTCCCCACCGTGCTTCCATACATCCATGGCGTTCCGCTGGACGTACGAGTACGCGGTCTCCCGCGCGATACCCTTTCTCACAAGCGCCAGCATGACCGTCTCGGAGTGGAAAAGCCCCTTGGAGATCGCCATATTGCGCCGCATGTTCCGGGGATACACGAACAGCTTGTCGATCAGGCTGTTGAAGCGCATGAGCATATAGTCGACAAGGATAGTGCTGTCGGGAATGATGATCCGCTCGACCGACGAGTGGCTGATGTCACGTTCGTGCCACAGCGCAATGTTTTCCATTGCTGCGATCGAGTTTCCCCTCACCACCCGCGCGAGGCCCGAGAGGTTTTCGGCGGATATCGGATTCCGCTTGTGCGGCATGGCGGACGAACCCTTCTGCCCTTCGGAAAAATATTCCTCCGCCTCGAGCACTTCGGTCCGCTGCAAATGGCGGAGTTCGACGGAGAATTTTTCAAGGGACGACGCAATGAGCGCCAGCGCTGAGAGGTACTCCGCATGACGGTCCCGCTGCACAATCTGGGTCGCGACTGGTTCCGGCTTGAGCCCGAGCTTACGGCAGACGTAGGATTCGACAAATGGATCGATATTAGCAAAGGTCCCGACCGCGCCGGAGACTTTGCCCACGCTGACCACCTCTTTCGCCCGGAGCATTCGCTCGAGGGCACGATGCATTTCCTCGTACCAGAGCGCCATCTTGAGTCCGAAGGTGACCGGCTCTGCATGCACGCCATGCGAACGGCCGATCATGACCGTATTTTTATATTTAACGGCCTTCTTCTTGAGTGTTTTTAGGACAATATTGATGTCGCTGATAATAATGTCCGATGCCTTGAGCATGAGGGAGGCAAGCGACGTATCGAGGACGTCCGAGGACGTGAGCCCGAGGTGGATGTAGCGGGAATCGGGGCCGACCTTCTCTCCCACGGCCGTAAGGAACGCGATAACATCGTGCTTCACGGTCTTTTCGAGTCGGTCGATCCGCTTAACGTTGAAGTCCGCTTTCTTCCGGATGTTGGCAAGCGCCTTTGCCGGTATCAGCCCCAGTTTGGCGTTCGCCTCGCACGCAAGGATTTCCACCTCAAGCCATGTGCGATATCTGTTTTCCGGCTCCCAGAGAGCGGCCATCTCCGGTCTGCTGTATCGAGGAATCATTCATTTCTCCTGCGGTCAGTCTTCCGAACGAAGATTCTGACGGCATTTTCTCCGTGCATCAGCGTGCCCTGTAAAAATATATTTATGAACGGAGTATAGCTTCGCGGTTAATTCTGTTCCTGCTCTACTACTGTGCTCACCAAGCGGTAAATATTTTCGTATGACGCTGCGTCAGGCGCGAGCAGGGAAATGTCAAGGGTGCGTCCGTTTACGCCTTCAGTCATCCCCTCATAAAACGCGGACAGAACGCTCTCATGGGATACATCGGATGACGGGAAATACTCGATCGCCGCGCTCCTGACGCCTGCGCTGACCGCGCTGGCAACCGCGCTCTTGGCGGCACTGCGGAGCGTTGCCAGGGAGAACGCCGCCCTGAGACCGAGGCCGACCATGAAGATCTTCGGCGCCGGAACCTTGCTTTGCGAGGTGAGCAAGGCCACGTCGCCGAGCGAGCCACGCAATTTGTTCTTGAGGATAAGGTTGGAAAGGGAACCGCAGAGCAGCCAGTCGAGTTCTCCGGCACGGCCTTTCAGCGGCCGGACATCTTCGAAAAAACCAACGATCAGTGCGTCGGTCTCGAGCTTTTTTATGTCCTGAAGTATTACCTTCACCGTCAAACCGGGCATCCCCTCGTCCTACGCTTCTATCTTTCCTTCATCAAGCTTTCCGGTCATCCTGGCAACGTTGTCCAGAATGCCGTTCACAAATGCGCCTGATTCATCCGTACCGTATTTCTTGGCGATTTCAATGGCCTCGTTGATTGTTACACTGGTGGGGATATCCATCCGGTAGAGAATTTCATAAACCGCCATCCTGAGCACATTACGGTCCACCACGGCCATGCGGTCAAGGCTCCAGTTCTCCGCACTCTGACGAAGCAGCTTGTTAATTTCCACAAGATGCTTATAGGTTCCCTTGACGATCTCCTCAGCAAAAGACTTGACCTCATCGTCCGGCGGGCTCTCTGCCCAGAAATGCTTCAGGATGGTAACCGAAGGCTTTTCTTTTTTGATATCAAGCTGAAACAATATCTGGAGCGCATGCTCCCTCGCCTTGCGTCTCTTCATACCCTGTCTTCTAACCGCCGTCTCTGCATGCGCATCCGCCGTTATTCCATCTGTCGCATGACGTTCGCCATCTCGATGGCTGAAAGGGCCGCATCCCAGCCCTTGTTGCCGCTCTTGGTGCCGGCGCGCTCGATCGCCTGCTCAATGGTGTCGGTAGTCAGAACGCCGAATATTACCGGCAGGCCCGTTTCCATTGAAACCGAGGCCACGCCTTTGCTCACCTCAGCACTCACATATTCAAAGTGCGGCGTAGCGCCGCGGATCACCGCGCCGAGGCAGATGACGGCATGGTACTTTTTGGACTGCGCCATCTTTTTTGCCGCAAGGGGAATTTCATAGGAACCGGGAACTTTCAGGACCTCAACATCATTGTCCGCTACTCCGTGCCGCTGCAGCCCATCGAGAGCCCCGTCCACAAGCCTGCTCGTGATGAAATCATTGAACCGTGCGACGACGATCCCTATCTTGAGCCCTTTTCCGCTCAAATCGCCCTGAATTATCTTCGCCATCAATCCCTCCGCAAAAGTAAATCGCAAATTTCAAATCACAAATAATATCCCAAGTTCCAAAACTCAATTTTCAAACCGTTTTAAATGTGGTCCCTGGTGCTCCGAATTTATTTATGCTCTGTTCTTCGTATTTGGCGTTTTCCTTTCCTACACTTTCTCCAGCATATGCCCCATTTTGCTCTTCTTCACTTGGAGATAGTGAAGATTGCTGGAATGGGGATGCGTCTCGATCGGCACTCGGGCAACCACGGTAAGGCCATAGCCCTCGAGACCGACGATCTTTTTGGGGTTGTTCGTAAGAAGCTTGATCTTGCGCACACCGATGTCGCGCAGGATCTGCGCACCCACACCGTAGTCTCTGAGATCGGCCTTGAACCCCAGCGCGAGGTTCGCCTCGACCGTGTCCTTGCCCTGGTCCTGCAGTTCATAGGCCTTGAGTTTTCCCTCAAGACCGATGCCGCGCCCTTCCTGACGCATGTAAAGGATCACGCCTTTACCCTCGTCGTTGATTATCTTCATGGCGTTGTGGAGCTGATCGCCGCAGTCGCAGCGAAGCGACCCGAACACATCGCCGGTGAGACA
>JBGPIG010000133.1:0-7350 GCA_041484745.1 Nitrospirota bacterium
TATTAGGTTGTTTGTTGGATTTTTTAAGGTGTGATCGAGTTTGAAGGTAGTGGATTGGAGGTTTTTTTTTATTGTTGTTGTGAGATTGGTGGAAGTGAGAAGTGAGGAGCAAGATGATTTTTTCTGCTCACTTTTTACTTCTCACTTTTCGCTTTTCACGGATTTTTTACTATGTCTGAAGACAAAGAACTCATACTCCTGATCGAGGATGAACCGCAGATGCGGCGGTTCCTGCGCATCACGCTCCAAAGTCATGGTTATCGTCTGGTCGAAGCGGCGACGGCCCACGAGGGGTTGATGCAGGCAACCACGCGCAATCCTGATGTGGTCCTGCTCGACCTGGGCCTGCCTGATCTCGACGGCCTCGAAGTGACCAAACGGCTGCGTGAATGGGCCCGGACCCCCATCATCGTCATCTCCGCGCGGGAACAGGAGCAGGACAAGGTGAAGGCCCTCGATGCAGGTGCGGACGATTATCTCACCAAGCCTTTCAATGCCGGGGAGCTCATGGCCCGCATCCGCGTGGCCTTGCGGCATGCTGCCCTGGGCCGCGCCGAACAGCAGGAGCCGGTCTTTGAGCTGGAGAACCTTCGTGTCGATCTGGCGAAACGTCAGGTCTTCGTGAACAACGAGGAAGTACACCTGACCCCTATCGAATACAAACTGCTCGTGACGCTGGTCCGTCATGCCGGCAGGGTCATTACCCATACCCAGCTGCTCAAGGAGGTGTGGGGGCCCGCGCATGTCAATGAGGTCCAGTATCTTCGTGTATACATGACGCAGCTCAGGCATAAGCTGGAAGCGGACCCTGCACGGCCGCGGTTCTTATTGAACGAACCAGGTATCGGATATCGGCTGAAATTTGACTCCGAATGATAGAATAGTGATGAAGATGCAAATTGCTTCTTTTTATATCATTTGCTTAAACGGGAGTCATTTGCGTTTTGATTGCATTGGACCCGAGCGAAATCACGTCAAGGATTCAATGAGTTGTAAGACCAACCACGAGTGGAAGATACGGCACACGCTTTGCTATAATGAATAAGTTCTCATAACGCAAATTGGGGTGATTTATGGATCAAGAACAAAGGCCCTCTCTCCTCCGGAAATTGAAGACACTGGTCCTCGGCGGCAAGCATAATATCGAGGACTCGTCCATCTTCCACCGGCTGTCCCTCATCGCTTTCTTCGCGTGGGTCGGGTTGGGTGCTGACGGACTTTCGTCTTCCTGTTACGGCCCCGAAGAGGCCTTTGTCGCCTTTCACGGTCATATCTACCTGAGCGTTTTTGTTGCGCTCATGTCGGGGATCACCGTGTTCGTCATCGCGGCAAGCTACTCGCAGATCATCGAACTCTTCCCCTCCGGCGGCGGCGGCTACCTCGTTGCAAGCAAACTTCTGTCGCCCACGGCGGGGATGGTCTCGGGTTCGGCGCTGCTGATCGATTACGTGCTGACGATCACCATTTCCGTGGCGAGCGGGGCCGATGCCCTGTTCAGTTTTATTCCCCCGGCCTGGCTCCCCTACAAGCTTGTGTTCTCGATCGCCGGCATCCTGATGCTCACCGTCATGAACATGCGCGGGGTAAAGGAATCAGTACTCCCCCTGGTGCCCATCTTCCTCACCTTTGTGGTCACCCACGCGTTCATCATCGGCTATGCCGTGATCACGAACCTGGGCAACCTGGGTGCCGTCGCGGCCTCAACCAGGGCGGACATTGTACAAACGCAGGCGGAACTGGGGCTCGGAGGTATGCTTTTGCTCATCCTGCGCGCCTATAGCATGGGCGCGGGCACGTACACGGGCATCGAGGCAGTAAGCAATGGCCTGCCCATTCTTCGGGAACCGAAGGTGAAGACGGGCAAACGCACGATGCGGTACATGGCGGCCTCCCTTGCCTTTACGGTCATGGGCCTGATGATCGCCTATCTTCTGTATCGTGTTGTGCCGCAGTCCGGCAAAACGCTGAATGCCGTATTGTTCGAGACCATGACAAAGGATTGGGGAAAAGGCGGCGGCGTCTTTGTGCTCGTGACGCTTCTGTCCGAGGCGGCGCTCCTGCTTATCGCGGCCCAGGCCGGCTTCCTCGACGGTCCGCGGGTGCTTTCGAATATGGCGCTCGACCGCTGGTTCCCGACCAAGTTCGCCATGCTCTCCGACCGCCTCGTGACGCAGAAAGGCATCCTGCTCATGGGCGGCGCCGCGCTTATCACCATGGTGCTGACCAACGGCTCGGTAAAATATCTCGTGGTCCTTTACAGCATCAATGTGTTCATCACGTTCTTTCTGTCGCAGCTCGGCATGGTGCGCCACTGGTGGCAAGTCCGCGGCAAGGAGGGCCATTGGGAAAAGAAACTCTTCATCAACGGTTTGGGCATGACCTTGACGTTAGGCATTCTGGTGACCGTGACCATACTCAAGTTTTTCGATGGCGGCTGGATCACCCTGCTCCTCACCGGTTCATTGGTCACCATCGCGATGCTCACGCAGCGTCACTACCGGAACACCCATCAGCTTTTACAGCGCCTTGATGAGCTGGTGACGGTGGCGGAATCGTCATGCCCCGCATTTCCGGGAGAACAGGGGACGGTGAAGGAACTGAAGGTGAAATACGACCCCCAGGACAAGACCGCGATCCTGCTCGTGAACGGCTTCAACGGTCTTGGCCTCCACACGCTCTTCAGCATCATCCGTCTGTTCGGGGGGACGTTTAAGAACTTCGCGTTCGTCCAGGTCGGTATCGTGGACGCGGGAAACTTCAAGGGTTCTGAAGACGTTTCCCGCATGAAAACCGAGGTGCAGAAGGAACTAAACCGCTACGTCCATTATATGCGGTGTCACGGTTATTACGCTGCGGGGTATTCCTCCTTCGGCACTGATGTGGTGGACGAGATTGCAACGGTAACACCACAGATCCTTGAGCGGTTTCCGAATGCGATCCTGTTCGGCGGACAGCTCGTGTTTCCGAAGACCACGTTTTTATCAGGGATGTTCCACAACTATACGATCTTTGCCGTCCAGAGAAGGTTCTACAGTGAAGGCATACCCGTTGTCATTCTACCCATCCGCGTTTAGCGAACGTCCGGGGGAGCGGACCACGGGAGATGGTCCTTCCCACGACCCTTCCCCTCGCGTCTTTCTCATTGACCCTCGCCTCTCCCTTGGGTTACAATTTAAGCACCATGTTTGATCTCCTACCCCGTGCCGCCGTTTCAGCAGCGCTCAGTTCTTCGGGAGAAACCTTGAAAAACAGGTTTCTTCTTTGCCTGCTCACGCTTGCCTTCTTCTGCCTCGCCCCGTCCGCACCCTCTGCGGCGTATTCGCAAAACAGCCTCATCATCGACCACGGGCCGAGGGGCTCCCTGCAGATAGCCCTTACGTTCGACGCCTGCCCTACTGATGCGCGGGATGAATATGACGGGAACGTGGTCGAGGTCCTGCTCAACGAAAAGGCGCCCGCCACGCTCTTCCTGAGCGGCAGGTGGGTGGAGAAAAATCCGGACCGGGCAAAGTTCCTCGCAAGCCGGCCGCAGTTTGAGATCGCGGCCCACAGCTACTACCATCCCCATTTGATGGAAAAAACGGACGACCGGGTCGTGCGCGAAATGAAGAGGACCCAGGCGGTGATCAAGAAAGTGACCGGTACCACGCCTCGGTATTTCCGGCCTCCGTACGGCGAAGTGGACGAGCGGGTGGCGAAGCTCGCAAAAGCGGCCGGACTCGTGACCATCCAGTATGATATAGCCTCAGGCGACCCGGACCCGGGTCTCTCGCCGAAAAGGATTGCGCGGACAATACTGCGGGACGCCAAAGGCGGGAGCATCATTGTGTTTCATATGAACAGGAAGGGCGTGCATACGGCGGAGATACTGCCCGACATCATCACGGGACTGAGGAAGAAGGGCTTCACGCTCGTAACGGTTGGGGAAATGTTGAAGAGCAAACGCGCCCTCAAAGATGGAATCCATTGATACCGCAAGAAGGCAAGCTCCCCATCAGCCATCAGTTTCAACGGGTGACAATCTGTCACCGACTGACTTCTCCCGCAAGCGAGTTTTCTTTCATCTTTCGCTCCCCTTGTATCACTGCCATCAGGGTTTGATATAGGCATTCAGGCCGATGATGACAGGTTTGTCGTTTACTTTAGCGGTAGTGACCGTATTTCCCCTCGTGCTTGCAACGACAAGGGTTTTGCCGGATGCCGACGGAGTCGGCGTTTCCAAGTCAATTTCTATAAAAATCTTGTTGTCCTTGATTTCAACTTTCATTGCCATTGGTATTTCTCCTTTTCCGATCGCGCCGTTGGGGACGGTGCATAACTCTCATCGCCCCTTTTTTCTAATTTGCCCGCTCTCAGTCTCAAGTCCCGCGGTCATTTCCCCGTGATAAAGAGTCTCACTATTCTACCTAAAACAGTTATCCCTAAGATAATGCCGGTAACTATTGCAAGGAAGATGGCAAAAATAAGGGTCAACTTGAAGACCAGAAAAAAGAGGGGGATCAAAACTACGCATAGTATTATCGTCAGGCAACCTGTTGCAAAGTCTTTTGCTTCCAACATGAGGATAGTCCTTCCTGTTTTCCCCTTTCAAAGGGAGCCTATTACGGATTATAACAGAAGTGGGTTGATGAAGGAAGGGATGACTGGAGGGCTCACGTGCTCCGGCAGGTTACGGTAATTGCGGCTGAGGTCATAAACTGATAATTGATACGATTGCGGCAGGGGTCATGGTAGTCTCAGAAGTCTTTCACTTCGCCAGATCCGAACAATACGAACTCTATTCTTATCGTGCCGATAAACGATGCGAAAAGGCGGGTCAATGATCTCTCGCAGATGTTCGACATTGAACTCAGGTACGACACGGCCGATCAGCGGGTGTGCGCCCAGCCGCTCGATCTTGGCTACAATCTCAGCAATAAGCCGCTTTCCCACATCAGGCACGCCTTCGCCCGTGTAATAGGCCTGCACACCCTCAAGGTCTTTGATTGCAGATACAGCAAACGTTATAGAGGCTCTCTTGACTTCCACTATTCACCGCCGAGACGCGGAGGCGCTGAGAGTTCTTGAAATTGATTCACGAGACGCTTTATTCCGCTTTTCAACGTAGGCACATTAAAATTCATCAACAGACCTATTGGCCGTTTGTAAAGCTTTAAGTATGTCAGAAGCTGTGCGTCAAAAGACAGGCCTTGTTGGTTGAGTTCGTAACAAAAGCACTCTTCATAAGCCGATTCCAGGAGACCGGGGCCTAATGACTTATGAACTTCAATAGCACAGCCAATGATCTTCTCGGTCAATTGATTTTCTCTCTGCGTCTCAGCGTCTCCGCGGTTCAACATGTTTTTGATCCTTCAGCCATAGGATTACTTCAGACCAAGGCGTTTCTTCGCCTCGGAGAGCGAGATTTCTCGGCCTTCTTCCAGGTCCATCAGCCCCTTCACCACTCCCTGCATAAAGGCGCGCTCTTCGGTCTCTTCCTCATAGTCCTTGAGCGATCGGACCACGGCAACCCCGCGGCCCCTGCTCGTGAGCAAAATAGGCCGGTGCGTCTCTTGCGCGTGGGAAACCACTTTGCCGGGGTTCACCTTCAGGTCGCTGAGTGGGACAATGTCTTCGGAAAACTTGGTACTCATAATAGACCTCCTTAATGGTGCTATTAACTGGTCTGATTATAGCACCTATATATTGGTCTGTCTATAGGAGCTTCTTAATGGAATATCAAGAAGAAAGCCCTGACCCTACCGCCTTGTGTTGGTAGCAGTTCTGCAGAGGTGACAAAATTCAATTGGCATACTAAACCTCCTAAGCCAGTTAAATGCTCCAGTCCATAACCTTCAGATTCTTTATTTGTTTAAACTCTTTAGTGTTATTCGTAACGAGGGTCACGCCAAGCGCGTGAGCGTGAGCGCCTATAAGCATGTCCATAGATCCGATGGGCTTCCCAGCTCTTTCGAGCTCTGCACGAATCGCCCCGTATTCCTGGGCCGCCTTTTACCGGCGGCATTTCTGTCTTTCATCAGCTTTAAATTGATTGGCGACTGAGGGTTTTGTCTCTTGAGTTTCCGACACTTAGATGTCAGCATCCATGTCGGAGAATAAGGCAATGTCAAAAGCAAAAAACTGACCGATAAGTTCCGCTTCAGATACTAAACCGGAAATACGACCCCCGACAGGCGGGCGCACTCTGCAAGATACCTGTCCTGGATAGCCGGATCAGCAGCAGCCGGGTGGCTGCTCCGGAGTTGCTGGTGAGAGAAATATCTTCCCGAGACCAAGGCTTCCTTCTCCCGGCTCACCGCCAGCCACGCCTGCGTCCGCGCCCCTTCCTCAACGCTGACGGGAGCTCCCCGTCCTCCCATCTTCGTGGCTGACCAGCCGGGGTCCACGGCATTGGACAATACGTCGGGCCATCTGCGGGCAGCGGCAAAGGCAAGGATTACGTTCTGCAGCTTCGAATCGGAGTAGGCGCTCGATCCGTTGCAGGGCCGCCTGCTCCACGCGAGGTCGCGGAGTGACGCGTCGCCGCTTCGGTGAAGACCAGAGCTCGTGTAGATCAGACGCCCAGGCTTCCTGATCAGGCTGGTCAGGATATAGGGGGCCAGAGAGTTCACCACGAATATCTGCGGCAGGCCGTCTACGGACGGGGCGCAGTAGGACTCGCCATAGACGCCGGCATTATGGATCACGGCATCGAACGCTCCGAGCTCGTTCACCTGGTCGGCAAGTGACCTCGTTTCCGCGATGCTGGCAAGATTGCCCACAACGGCGGTCGATGCGTTTGGAACTTTTGAAAGCGCTTCGTCTGCCCGGGCCAGGCTGCGGCCGTGCAGCACGACCTTGTGGCCCTGGCTGACCAGCAGCCGCGCCTCCATGAGACCGAGACCGTCAGAAGAACCGGTTATGAATATTTTAGCCATAAATAAAGTATATCATTCATCCCCGGCCCAAGATCAGCGCTGCAAAACAAGAGGCCGGAGAGCGTTCTCTCCGGCCTTGCAAGGTTTAGCTGAAATAACTATAGGATCAAGTCTGACCAGCCACGGGCTCTCAACGGGCTAGGACTGAAAATATCAAGCCGCGACCTGACCCTGAGATGTCCCGGGCGCGAGCGGGCTGCTCACCTTTTCTTCATTGCCTCGGCCACCTTGCCGACGAGCTTCGGCCCGGGTTTGAGCGTGATGTCTCCCTGCTTCTTCCACTGGGCCGGGACACCCTCCGATGGGTGTGCGGCGAGATGTTTATTCGCGCGGACCTTCCGGAGCAACTCCTCGACGTTCCTGCCCAAATTGAAAAAGTTCACCTCCGCGTTCAAAAGGGTGCCTTCGGGGCTGATGATGAACGTCCCGCGCA
>JBGPIG010000134.1:0-7294 GCA_041484745.1 Nitrospirota bacterium
ACGCCCTTTCTTTTTTTAGTTTTAGTTCCGGCTTGTCCGGCAAACCTCTCATCGGTCATTATAGAGAAAGTCCTGTCTGCACTCAAGTACAATCGGTTAAGCAATCATTCACATTGACAACAAGAGAAAGGACTGTTAGAGTGGTCCCGTCTATGAGCATGATCGCGATCTCACTTCAATCGGGCAGCAGCGGAAATTGCATTTATATCGAGGCGGGCGGCGTCAAGCTCCTGATCGATGCCGGGATCACCGGTGTGCAGGCGCAGGCGCGGCTTGCCGCCCACGGCCGCGACATTCGTGAGGTTGATGCCGTGATCATATCCCACGACCACGGCGACCATATCCGCCATGCCGGCGTGTTTCAGCGGAAATTCGGCATCCCGATCTACGTTACGCCGGCGACGCTCGCCGCGGCCGCTTCGCGGTGCAATCTCGGGAAGCTCTCGGACGTGCGTAGTTTCCGCTCCTGTGACAGGATAAAAATCGGCGCTGTGACCGTGTACGCGATTCCAACCCCCCATGACGGTGTGGACGGGTCGGTTTTCGTGGTCGAAGCAGGCAAAAAACGTCTCGGCGTGTTGACCGACCTGGGTCACGTCTTCAAGGACCTCGTGCATATCGTGGCATCGCTTGACGCGGTCTTCCTCGAGAGCAATTACGATCCCGCCATGCTCGCGGCCGGCCCCTATCCCGCCTACCTCAAGCAGCGCATCAAGGGGCCCAAAGGGCACCTCTCGAACATCGAGGCCGCGGAATTGCTGTGCCGTGCCGCCGGAGCGCGGCGTCTCCAATGGGCCTGCCTCGCGCACCTTTCGGAAGAGAACAACCACCCTGAGGTAGCGCTCAAGACGCACCGCGAGGTCACGTCCGGCGATATCACCCTGTATGTGGCCGATCGTTACCAGGCTACGGACATTCTCACGGTCACCTAATCTACGCCACTCGACCATTCTGTTCTTTCCTTAGCGCATCCAATTACCCTAACCCGGACAAGCCGGAACCAAAACCTTTTTTGCCACAGAGGACTCAGGGGTCACCGAGGGAAATGAACGGCAAACCGTGTAGTTGCCTTCAGCCCTTCTCAGTGTGCTCTGTAAACGCTGGAGCCGATTTTTCAATAGAAAGAACGTTGAGAAGAAGTTCTGCGCTGATTTTATGACGAGCGAACGGGAGGATTTGGTTCTATTTTTTTCGTACGATCAGGAAAAGCCAGAGGAACAACGCGCCGCAGGCGGCAAGAGACCAGGCGCTCTCCGTGTCATAGTGGTTGATGCGGAAAAACGCCGCGGTCATACCGGCCCCGGTGATAAGCAAGGCGAGGATGAAGCCCTTGCCGATGCTTGCAATCATTTTGAGCTCCCCTACGATGTCGCGCGATGTGATCTCTACCCGTGTCTCGCCCCTGCTTGTGGTCACCAGAAAATCGGTCAACAGCTTCGGTAGTCGCACGAGCGCACGTCCGGTAATGCCTGCCTGCTCGAAGAAGGCCGCTGCCGACATCTCCTCGGCCAGGATGAAGCGTTTGGCAAAAGGGGCGGCGATCTCGATGATGTTGGTCTCGGGATCGAGCTGCGACCCCAGACCGTTCAGCATGCCGACGACCCTGCCGAAAAGAATGAAATCGTTCGGGATCTGGATCGAGGGGCTTAGTTGGAGCGCCTCCATAATATCGTTCCCCATCTCTTCGATATCCATGGCCTTGAACTCGCTCGGCGAGATGTCGCGGTATTTTTGGAAAATCTTGTCGACAAACTGCACAAGCGGATGGATGTCCCTCGTGAGCGGGATGAACCCCATATCCACAAGGGCCCGGACGAGTCCCAGACTGTCGCGCTCCACGATCGCGGAAAAGGCGCGCTTGAGCCCTTCTTTTTTCGGGGGAGAGATGCGGTCCACCATGCCGAAGTCAACAAGGATGATCTCGGGGCCGGGCCGAACAAAGATGTTTCCGGGATGGGGGTCGCCGTGGAAAAAACCATCGATGAAGAACATCTGGCAATAGGCCTCGGCAAGAGTGCGAGCCACTTCTTTCCGGTCGATCCCTTGCGCGTCGATCTCCCCAAAGTCCGTGATCTTGGTGCCCGCGAGGAATTCGAGCGTCAGCACCTTGGACGTGGTGAACGGCCAGTACACGGCGGGGATCCTGATCTTCGGATTATGCGCAAAGTTTCTTGCAAAGGTCTCCGCGTGCTTCCCTTCCTCGATATAGTTCAGCTCTTCATGGATAATGCGGGAGAATTCGGAGTAAATGACGTCGAGGTTGATGCGCCGGTAGAGGACCTTGAGTATCTTGATGACGAAGCTGAGCGTCCGGATGTCTGCAGCGATCACCTCTTCGATGCCGGGATACTGGACCTTGACCGCGATGGCTTCGCCGCTTTTGAGATAGGCGCGGTGCACTTGGCCGAGCGAAGCTGAAGCGATGGGAGTCTCGTCGAACGAGGAGAACACCTCCTCGGGCGGACCGATCTCCTCAATGACGCGCTTCATAATGTCCTTAAGGTCCGCGGGAGGCACCTGGTCCTGGAGTTTGGACAGCTCCGTCGTGTACTCTTCAGGCAGGATGTCTACGCGTGATGACAAGAACTGGCCTATCTTGATAAGGATGCCGCGCATCTCGATCATACGCTCGCGCAGCATGAGCGCGTTCCGCGCGTGGAGCTGCTTGAGCCGTTCTTTTCGGATGGCAGGGGAGGCGAACGTGTTTCTGAGCGAGAGGAGCTTGTAGCTCAGAAGGATCCGAAGAAAAAGGACGACACCTTGGAAAAACCTGCCCCGATAGCGGAATATGCGCATATTTTCATTATACCAGATTAGGAACTAAGGAATCAAATTCAAAGCAATAGGGGTTGATAATTTATTGCCACAACGGCCAAGAAGAGGGCCACGCTGAGACAAACACCAAGACACGAAGAAGACCTTTCAATGCGTACGTTAATCAAATCGCAAAGGCATTCATATTTTACTTCGTGCCTTCGTGGTGAAAAGGTTCTGGTTCCGGCTTGTCCGGGTTTGGAAGAGGATGGGTACAAGGGGGACAGGTTGCACACCGTGTCCAGGATGTCTACGAAAAAACTCCGATCACCGCCCCGGTCATACAGGTCGCGAGGGTGCCGGCAACAAGCGCTTTCACCCCGAGCCCCACGACCTCGGCCCGTCGCTCGGGAGCCAGGCTGCCGAGTCCGCCGATGAGTATGCCCAGGCTGCCGAAATTTGCGAAGCTGCTGAGCGCATAGGTCATGATCAGCCTGCTCCGCGGGTCGAGCGCCTCAGCCGGAAGCTTGGCCATTTCGAGGAAGGCCAGCAGCTCGTTCAGGATGGTCTTCGTGCCCATGAGGTACCCGGCAGTCTGCGCCTGGGCCCAGGGAATGCCGAAGAGCCAGACCACGGGGGCAAGTACGAACCCGAGGACCCTCTGGAGGGTGAGCGGTTTGCCCCCGATGTCCGGAAAGAGTCCGACGAGCCGGTTAGCGAGGAACACCAACGCAACCATGACCACGAGCATGGCTACGATGTTCAGGAGCAGATGCAGGCCGTCCATGGTCCCTTTCACGACAGCGTCCATGGAGCTCGTCGCCGTTTGCTGCGGCATCAGCCTTCCCGTTGTCTCGTCACCCGTCTCAGGAACCATGAGCCGTGCAATCGTGAGCGCAGCCGCTACATGGATGAAGGATGCGATCAGGATATGGCCGAGCGGATCGGGAATTACTCCGGTTAGAAAAGTTGCATACAGGACCATCACCGTTCCGGCGATGCAGGCCATGCCCACGGTCATGAGCGAGAAAAGCTCGCTCCGTGTCATGTTCTTGAGGTAGGGCTTGATCACGAGGGGCGCCTCTACCATGCCGAGGAAGATCGTGGTCGACGCGCCGAGTCCGAGCGCTCCGCCGAGCCTCATGGTCTTCTCAAGGAGATAAGAAAATCCTTTGACCACTAAGGGCAGGATCCGCCAGTAAAAGAGAAGCGAAGAGAGTGCGCCGATCACGAGCACGAGGGGCAGGGCCTGGAAAGCAAGGATGAAATTCGATCCCGGGTCTTGAAGCAGGAAAGGCGGTGCTCCGCCGCCGATATACCCGAACACGAAGGACGTACCCGCCCTGGACGCCGCTTCGAGTGTCAGGACCAGCTTGTTCAGGAGAAGAAAGAATTGCCTGAAGATGGGGATGTACAGAAGAACGCCTGCGATGGCGAACTGGACGAGAACGCCGATGAGCGCGGTTGTGTATTTGACCGCTTTTCGATTCTCGCTGATGAGCCAGGCGATCCCCAGAAAAACGATGAGACCGAGCAACGGTTGAAAAAGCATGATGGACTCCTTGAAGTCTATTCTGAAAGGTCAAAAAAACCACAGAGCACACAGAGAAATATTTAATTCACAAAATGAGCAAGGCTTTTACCGGCCTCCCACTCTGTGCTCTTTTACTACAGCATTTGTTTCATTTTCTCTATTCTTCACGTCTTCAAAAATGGTCTTATTGTTGCATCAGCTAAGAACAGAGAGCACTCCTCTGTGGCCTCTGTGGTTATATTCGTCGTCATTGGTGTTCATCCGCGGCCAACGGCCACTGATAATACATTGATTAATAGCTGAGTGCCGTGGTCTTAGCCGCTCTCAGCCCGGCCGGGTTTTCTCAGAAAACCGGTGAGAAGGATTGCCATGCCTGCAAAGCCGGCAGCCATGAAAAAGCCGCCCGAGAAGCTCCCGCTCTTTTCCGCCAGGATTCCGGCGACGGCCGGGCCCGCGATCTGGCCGAGGCCGAAGATGAAGGTGATGAACCCGAAGGCCGCGAGCGCCTTGTCGATTCCCACGTATTCGCTCACCGCGGCGACCATGATCGACGGGATGGACCAGGCAACGATGCCGTAGAATCCGATGGAAAGATACAGGAACAGCGGCGGCAGGTTCGCCGCAACCAGGAGATAGGCAAGGGTCTGGAGCGAGAATACGATCATAAGCCCGGCCTTCCTGCCGAGCCTGTCCGAAAGCGAGCCGAACACCGGGCCGGAGAAAAGGCTCAAGAAGCCGACCCAGGACCAAACGTTGCCGGCAAGGGTCTCCGAGAAGCCCCGTTCATTGACCAGCGTCGTCACGATGAAGGTCGCATAGATCACGTACGTGTAGCCGAAGAGAAAGTAGATCGAGCCGAGCAGATACAGGGTCCTGTTTGTGTAGATGCTTTGGGCGTCCGCCTGGTCCTGAAGAACATGCGCGCAGTCCCTGCCCTCGCTGCCCAGCGGCCGCAGGCCGAACTCTTCCGGTTTGTTTCGCAGAAAAAAATAAGCAATACACGCGATGATGAGCACGGTCCCGGCGAGTATCAGCCAGTTCATCCGCCATCCCTCGGGCCCGATCGATCTGTTCACGAAGGGGATGAGCCTGCCGGAGACGATGATCGCAAAGCCGCTTCCGATGACCACGAACCCGGCAGCCCTGCCCCTGATCGTCCGGTCGAACCAGGCCGTGATGAGCCCCATGACCGGAACGTTCGCCGCCCCGCTGCCGATGCCGGTAATGAGATAGAGGACCAGGATTGATGTGAAGTTTTCCGCGCGGCTGATGAGCGCCATGGAGGCGCCGATAACGACGAGGGCGATCACGATCAGTGATCGCGAGCCGATTTTCCGCGCGAGCCGGCCGCAGAGCAGCACCGCGGCGAGATAGCCGAGAAAGTTGCCGGTACTGATGAAGCCGATTTGCGAGTAGGAGAGCTTGAGCGTTGCAGCCATGGACGGGAGGAGCATGCCCAGGGCAAAGCGGCCGAAACCGAGGCAGGCGAAGATGCACAACGTGCCGGTTGCGACGATGACCCATGAGTAATGGAAGGGAAGGCGTGAGGTCTTCGGCCTGGACATGGGAGGAACTATAGCATTTCTTTCTTCCCGGGAAAAGTGAAATCGTACCGTGCGGGAACGCTACAGGGTGGTTCGCTCCCGCACCAGCTGGAAGAAATCATCCAGGGAAAGCGGCCGACTGAACAGGAAGCCCTGCATCTCATCGCAGTTCAAATTCTGAAGAAAGGCCTGCTGTTCTTCCTTCTCAACGCCTTCAGCAATGACGCGCAGCTTCAAGCTATGGGCCATGGCTATGATTGCCGTGGTTATGGCGGCGTCGTCGCTGTTGCTCGTGATGTTCATGACGAAAGAGCGATCGATCTTCAGCGTATCGAGAGGGAATTTTCTCAGGTTTCCCAGGGAAGAGTAACCAGTCCCGAAATCGTCGATCGACACCCGTATTCCCATCTTCTTCAAATGCCGCAAGGTAGTGGCGGCCTTCTCAGGATTTTTCATGATCGTGCTTTCGGTGATTTCCAGCTCCAGATACCGCGGATCGAGCCCGGTGTCCCGAAGGGCCCTCGATACGATGTCTATGATGAGGTTCTCCTGGTCGAACTGACGGCTCGAAAGATTCACTGCTACCCGAAGAGGCTTGATGCCGGCATCCTGCAAAGCTTTATTCTGAAGACAGGCGGTGCGCAGCACCCACTCGCCGATCGGAACAATAAGTCCGGTTTCTTCAGCCAGAGGGATGAACTGATCGGGCGAGATCATCCCCTTATCCGGATGCTTCCAGCGGATGAGCGCTTCCGCGCCGATGATCGTCCGGGTCTGGACCTCGATGGTCGGTTGATAGAAGAGAAGAAATTCGCCGCGATCCAGCGCTTTATGGAGGTCGTTTTCGAGCGTGAGGCGCTGAAAGGCGGTGGCATTCATCGATTGCGTGTAAAACTGATAATTATTCCTCCCCTGAGTCTTTGCATGATACATGGCAACATCGGCATTTCTGAGCAGGCTCTCCGCATCATGGGCATCCAACGGGTAGAGGGCGATGCCGATGCTGGCCGTAACGAACACCTCATGCCCGGCTAAGGTCAGGGGTTGCGCAAGCTTCTGAAGAATACGTTGTGCGACCCGGGAGGCATCTTCAGCATGGCTAATCTCATTCAGGAGCACGATGAACTCATCCCCGCCCAGACGCGCCACGATATTCTCCAGATTGTCCCCTTCCGAACGGGCGATGCAGTCGCTCTCGCGAATACACATCTTTATGAGGTTGCCGACACTATGCAGCAAAAGATCGCCGATGCCGTGACCCAGAGTATCATTAATGCGCTTGAAAGAGTCAAGGTCAATGTAGAGGATCGCTATGGTCCAGTCGTGACGCTGCGCGGAGAGGAGGGTGCGGTTTACGAGTTCCTTGTAAAAAGCGCGGTTCGGCAGTCCCGTCAGGCTGTCATAATAGGCCAGGTTGCGGATCTGCTGTTCCGCCTCCCGACGCTCGGTGATGTCCCGGATA